>NZ_JBVAPG010000280.1:0-5804 GCF_055413685.1 Bradyrhizobium sp. LeoA1Lang
TGGCCTATCTGGCCAAGCGCCGTCCAAACTGGACGATCTTGCTTGTCACCGTCCTCGCCGTCATCGTCGACCGGCTCCAAACCTGCAGGCCGCGTCTCCGAGCCAAAATCCGCCCGGCATTCGCCTGGGCCCTGTAATCGGGGCGGAAAAAATCTTGCCCAGTCTCTGCGCTCTACCCATCCTACGGGCTCCAAACTCACTGTCGTCATTCCGGGCGATGCCACCGGGTCCGCGCGAAGCGCGGCCCGATGACAGGCTCTGCATCGAGCCTGGCCGCCTCTCAGCCGGCCTTCTGACGCACGGGCTCGCTGAAGACTGCCACCGTGGGAATAGCAGCCTTGTACTTCTCGACTTCGACCACCGCCGTCTGAGCACTGGTGGCTTGAGCCAGTTTCGATGTCGCCTCGCTCACGGTGAGCACATTGACATCGCCATAGCGGCAGAGGGTGCCGGGTTCGCGCGGGTCAACCGGATCGTACCAGCCACCTTCGCTGATACGGATCACGCCAGGCCGGATCTCATCGGTGACCTTGATCCCGACCAGGATCTGTCCGCGGTCGTTAAACGCCCGTGCCACATCGCCGTCCTTCAGGCCGCGCGCGGCGGCATCCTTCGGGCTCATCCAGCAGGGTTCGCGCCCCGACACCGCGTATGTCTCGCGCAGGCTGGTGCCGCAAAGCTGCGAGTGCAGGCGGTAGATCGGATGATTCGAGGCTATGTGCAGCGGATACTTCGTCGTCGGCCCATCCAGACGCTCGACCGGCTCCATCCACGTCGGGTGGGGCGGGCAGTCGTCGTAACCCATCTTCGCGATATTGTTCGAGAAGATCTCGATCTTGCCCGACTGTGTGCCCAACGCGTTCAGCAGCGGATCCGCGCGGAAGTCGGCGTATTGGACGTAGTCCTTCTGCGCCTCCTTCAGCGGAAAGGCCAATGGCTCGTTGTGATTCCAGAACACGTCGAAGACCGGCATCTCCATGCCCTTCGCCCGGGCTTCCAGGCGAGCTGACTCATAGAAATTCCGGATCCAGTCCATTTCCGTCAGACCTTCCGTGTAGTCGTACCGCTTGCCGATGCGGTCGGCGAGGTCGGCGAAGATGTCGTAGTCGCTGCGCGCCTCGTACATCGGCTCGATCAGCTTCTTCATCGGCACGATGTGGCTGAGCGCGTAATCGCCGACTTGCTCGATGTCGTTGCGTTCGTACGACGTGGTGACCGGCAACACGATATCCGCGAAGCGCGCCGTCGGCGTCCATTGGAAGTCATGGACGATGAACGTCTCGATCTTCTTCCACGCTTTGACCATCTCGTTGCGGTTTTGATGATGCATGAACGGATTGCCGCCCGCCCAATAGGCAAGCTTGATGTCCGGATACGTGACTTTCGAGCCGTTGAACTGGATCGTCTTGCCCGGATTGAGCAGCATGTCGACCACCCGGGAGACCGGAATCGACGAGGCCGCCCCGCCGAGGCAGTAGGAGCTCGTGGAACCGCGGGAACAACCGGGAGGCAGATTCACAGGTGAGCTCGCGGGGCTGTCCGTCATGCCCGGCAGGCTCGGCGCAGTATGGGTTGGATTGCCGGCGCTGTAGTGATAGGCGAGCCCGAAGCCGCCGCCCGGCAGACCGATCTGACCGAGCATGGCCGCCAGCGTCACGAACATCCATGGCGGCTGCTCGCCATGATGCTGCCGCTGCGTCGACCAGCCCAGGGCCATCATGGTGCGGTTCTTGGCGAAGCTGCGGGCCAAATCCTTGATTGTCGCCGCATCGATGCCGCAGATGGCGGACGCCCAGTCCGCCGTTTTTGGCGTGCCGTCCGTCTGTCCCAGCAGATAGGGCAGGAACTTCTCGAAGCCCGACGTGTATTTTTTCATGAAGTCCTTGTCGTGCAGGCCCTCCACATACAGCGTATGGGCCATGCCGAGCATCATTGCGACATCGGTCTGCGGCCGTGGCGCGATCCACTCGCCATTGAGGTACTGACAGGTTTCCGTGCGGATCGGGTCGATGCAGACGACCCGGACGCCGGCCTTCTTGACCTCTTCCAGTCCCTGGAACACGCCATGATCCGGCACGATCCAGCCGATCTGGCTGGTGATCATGGGGTTGCTGCCCCAAAGCACCAGGATCTTCGAGTTCTTCGCGACATTCGACCATGTGGAGCATTGATTGACCACGCCCACCGAGCCGATGACGTGGGGCAGGATGACCGACGCGGCGCCGTTCGAGTAATTGCCGATTGAACCGGTGAAGCCGCCACCCATCTTCAGCAGCCGCCACAGCAGCACGCGGCAGCTGTGAACCTTCCCTACGCTCTTCCACCCGTAGGATCCGCCATAGATCGCGCTGTGCCCATACTTCGTGCGCACACGGTCAAGCTCGCCGGCAACGAGATCGAGCGCCTTGTCCCAACTCACCCGGACGAAATCGCCCGTGCCACGCCCAGCGGGATCGGCGCCCGGGCCTTGTTCGAGCCACGCCCGCCGCACCATCGGATATTTGATACGGCTCGGGGAATAGATCGAATTCATCATGCCCTGCAGCATGACGTTGGGATGCGGATCACCTTCCCAGGGGATCACTTTCTCGAGCTGGCCATGGGCAACATGTCCCCGGAACACACCCCAGTGAGACGCCGACAGGATCGTCTTGCTTGACGGCTCAGCCGCCGCACCGCGGCTCAGCAGGGAGCCTCCCGAGGCGCCGAGGGCAGCGAACAGAGCGGAGCTCTTAAGGAAGGAACGGCGGCTGACGCCGGTGTTTGCAGTGAAGGAAAGAACCTCAGACATCGCGGTCTCCTAATAATAATCTTCGGCTTCCGCCCAATCCCCGCCGAGGGACGAGGCAAGGCCGGACACGAAAGCGTCGATCAGCGCGAACACAGCGCCGTAGAATTCAGAACGTGTCGTCCGGGACACGGCATGCTTCACTGCCGGGACCCACCTTGACAGGCGCCTGGCCATATGACGGCTGAGCGCGTGGTTGCCCTGCCGCAAGGCTTCGGCCAGGATGCCCAACTCGATCGCCAGATGATCGGGGGGCTCGCGGCACTCCGCGCCAACGGATGCATCGAGCTCCCGGAGGACGGAGAGCATTTCGACGAGCGGTGTCTGGAACTGGCGTCGGGTTTCCCCGGCATAGGAGCGCTCGTACAAAGACACCGCCTCCGGCCCGGAAACGCCTTCGAAAAGCACGACGTAGACGTGCCCGAGACGCTTCTCGATCTCTTCCGGCGCATGCTCGCGCAAGAACGCCATGATCGCCTGGGCCGCCGCTTCCATGCCCAGCTCATCGCCGAGATCCGCGATGAACTCGAGCATGTCCTCGAAGCGATTGGCCAATACAGCCTCCTTGTCCAAGGGACGCAGGATGAGCCGACTGAACCAATCCGCCACCATGGCCTGGCCGAGCAGATCGCCTTGATTGACCACGCCCGCCGTGACCGTGTGTGACCGGGGGACGTTCTGCGAACGAAGCACGCTCATTTCGCCGAGGCCTCTGCAGCGTGTACGTCCTGCGCGTGGTTCTGCAAATATCCGAGCAGCAACCGGTACTGATCCGTGGTCAGCGACGTATAGCGACGCATCGCACCGAGATTACCGATCCACTGGTTGGCCAGATAGTGATGCGGCTCAGGCAGAGAGTGGCAGGTGCCGCATGAGCTGTTGTACAGACTGGACGAGTAGCTCCACATATCGGCGAGACCGGTATTGAGCCCGGTGTTGTCGATCCAGACGGTCAGGCTCACGGGAGACCAGGCCGGGCCCGACTGAGACGCCACCTTCTGGCCGCGCTCCAACTTCTCGATCGCGGCCTCGTCGAGCACACCGACCATCATCCGCTGGCCCTGCATGCCGAAGATCGCCGACTGCACGCCGTCGACCTGCCATCCCTCCAGCTTCACCTTCAGCAGGTTGTTCTTGCGCTCAAGAACCTTCAGGCGGGCTGTGGCCAGCAGCTTTCCGGCCTCTCCCCCCTTGGTGCCAAAGCCCGCCTCGTCCAGGTGGAACGGCTTGGTATTCACGACATAGACCGAATCCGCCTTGCCGACAGCCGTGGCATCCGAGATCGGCAGCACCACGTTATGTTGCTGCAGCGGGATCATGACGATCTGCGGAGTCAAGTTCGGTTCGGGCTGGCCCGGCGCTGGCTTGTCGACACCCGGCGCGGTCTTCAGATAGGCCGCCATCGCCCGCAGTTCATTGATCGGCAGCTGCGACGTGTTCGCGATCACCTCCGCCATGTCGCCACCCGCTGTCTTGTTGAGTGGACTGATGCCAGACTTGAGGTAGTTCACGACGGAATTCGCGGCCCAGAACTTGATGCCGGTCTCGTCCTGGCTGATGTTCGGAAAATATCCCTTGCCATCAGGCGTGGGGCCGCCGCCGTAATGCATGCCGGCCTTGATCGCGCCGGTGAAGGCACGGGGAGAGTGGCACTCGGCGCAGTGCCCGGCAGCCTCGACCAGATAGCGCCCGCGCGCAACCAGCTCATGCTGCGCACTTGCGTTGGTGGCGGGCTTGGTGGCGACAGACTGATTCTCGATCGGCCGACCGTCGAGGAACGCCAAGCGCCACACGCCGATGCCTCGGCGCAGGCTGTAGGGGAATTTCAAGTCGTGGTCGGGCGCTTTGCCGGGCAAGGGCTCGAGCGTCTTGATGTAGGCGAACATGTCGCGCACATCGTTGGCGCTCATGCGCTGGTACGAGGTGTAGGGGAAGGCAGGATAGAGATTCTTCCCGTCCGGCATCACGTCGGCAGGGCCGACACCTTCGCGCACCGCCTTGGTGAACTGGGCCAGCGTCCAGTTGCCGATGCCATCCTTCGGGTCGGGCGAGATATTCGGCATGTAGAACCGGCCGAACGCGGTGTCGAGCGCCCGGCCGCCGCCCAGCTTCAGATGATCCTTCTGATTCGTCGTTGCGTGACAGGTCGCGCAATCGCCCGCGATGAACATAAGCTTGCCGTTTTCGAGGTTGGCTGGACCCCCGTCGGCGACATCGCGGGCGGGGTGCGTCGCCGACCAGAGCCAGGGCGAGGTGAAAGCGAAAAATCCCACCCCTCCGAATGCGGCTAGCCCCACGACTCCAGCTACCAGCTTTCGTTTCTTCGGCGAAAAATTTTTGGGAGTTGGCATTTCACTTCTCGCCCGGAGCGGGCGGGCCTTCTTCGGTTGTTGAACGCGCCATTGCGTTTCATCATCATGCTCGAAGTCTTGGCAGTCTAACGCCGCGGCAAGGCGGCCGGCTTTGATGCACGTCAATCGATAAGTATGCTGACGATCGGTGCGTCGATCGAGCGCAGACAAGAGATCAGCTTTTGAGAAGCGTTAGCGTTTGCGGAAAAATCTCAGCGCCCGAGACGGTCTCGTTCAAAACACCCGACAATTGCTCTCTGTGAACGTTGCGTCGCCGCGCGGGAGGAGGTCTGCTGGATCGTGAAGGCCTCACGATCCTGCTCGCGGATCAATCGATCGAGCTCGCGCTGGAAGTCTCCGATTTCGCCACTGTGCTGCAGGTGGGCAGGAGCGTGCTGTCAGGCACCGCCGCGGCGCTGGCGCAGGACCCGCAGGTGCAGAAGGCTTATCTCGGCGGGTGAGGTGTAGATTTGTAGGATGGGTAGAGCGAAGCGAAACCCATCATCTTCTTCGCGGCGGAATCGATGGGTTTCGCTGCGTGATCTTCCCCCGAAAAAGTGGACGGGTTTAAGCAGCTTTTAGCTCCATCTCGATCGGCGCGACATATCCGATGGCGGAATGGAGCCTCGTTCGATTGTAGAAGCCTTCGATGAAGGCGAAGATGT
>NZ_JBVAPG010000281.1:0-5787 GCF_055413685.1 Bradyrhizobium sp. LeoA1Lang
GACGGCTGGCAGACCCTCGCCAGCAAGCCCATTGCTCAGCCGGTTGATCTTGCCGCCTGAGCAGATATCATCCGTTCACCGGAGACTCGCGACGGACAAATTCCAACCAAGTTCGCGACGGCACCGCAAGTCCCGACCGGATGAAAGAAAGGGACAGTGGCTTTCCGAATGTAGGCTTCGTCAGCCTCCCGCCCAGCCCCCGATGCTGGCGCTTCGCAAACTTTGAGGACATGAGAGCCGAATGGGGACATAGAGCAGATCTTCCGGACCCAATCTAATCCGCGCATAACTCCATCAAAGTCATCCGGGTGATCGAGCAAGCGCGGAAAGATGGCAATTGGAGCGAGAGGATCGTTCGATCTGAGTTCGAGATGGCCGGTGCTCTTCGGATAATTGACGTTTACCAGAATGGTCACCAGGTTAGCTCTCGGGACTTTCAGTTGCCCATGCACTTTGGTCAAACCGAACGGAAAGAGATGAAATTGAAGGTCTGGTTCAGCCAGCTCAGGAGCCGATCTTAGGAAGGCGAGGACTTGGGCCGTAGGCACACTCATGAACCCCGACCTTTTGAAGGCCCACTCCGCTAAGGCGAGCGCTCCCTTTATCGGATGCGCGAGTACATTGGCGGTTTCGACGTCGAGTTCGGCAAGGACGTACAGTCCCGGGTGTTCCATCAAATTCCGTCCAACCTCAGGACTTTCGACCCGGGGGGCGATGCCATGCTTTGTGAGATGAGCCGGATCACCGTACCCGAAAGCATCAACAACTGCGGGGAATTGATGGAGCCAGCGGAAAGAATAACGCCCTTTCTTGCGATGAAGTTGATGTGTTGTCCGCGATGCGGGGCCGCAACACCCGTCGCTCGCGTCTTATCAAACAGAATGTGCCGAACGATCGTGTCATCCAAGAACGTCAGATTAGTTGCAGACAGTTTTGGCTTTACGAAAGCCTCCCAGGCTGACAGCCGATGCCCGTTGCGCGTTGATCCTTGGTTCCAGGCAACCCCCTCGTGCGAAGCACCGTTCAAATCCTCATTGAAGGGAATGCCAGCAGCTTGAAAGCTGTCGATAAACTGTTGAGAGATGGGGTGATGCCAGCGTAGAGCTGAAACCCGTTGGGGTCCGAGCCCCCCACGGAAATTATTATCTTTGTCGTCGTCGGCCGTCTCCATCTTTCGGAAGTACGGCAAAACGTCCTTCCATCCCCATCCCCTGTTACCTAGCGCCTCCCAAGCGTCGTAGTCCCGTGCAGCGCCGCGGATGAAGATCATCCCATTTATGGCAGATGAACCTCCCGGCACCTTGCCGCGGGGCCAGTCTTCGACCAGGCCGCCTCTGCTCGGATCTGGCTCCGTCTTATAAGTCCAGTCATATCGTTTATTTCGGATCTTATATACGAGAGCACCCGGAAGATGAGTTAGATTGAAACGCTCGTTCTTCCCGGCTTCCAGCAACAGGACCGATTGTTTGCGTTCAACCAATCGCGCCGCAAGAGGACATCCCGCACTTCCGGATCCTACAACAATGTAGTCAAACTCCATATTGTTCACTTTCCAAACGGGAGCGCCATTGGTGGGCGCACACATATTGCAAGGTTATCGAGCGGGCGGGCCGATTTCTGTGAGATGGCAGGCAGCCGAATCATCTCGTCCGCGCGCAAAGAGCGGCGGATCTTCCAAGGCGCACTTGTCGACCGCGAACGGGCAGCGACTTCTAAAACTGCAGCCCGCTGGTATGTGGATTGGGTTGGGGGGTCACCTTCCAAAAGGTAAGTCTCAGCCTTGAAAGGACGTTCCTCAATCGCCGGTACCGCACTCAAGAGCGCGCGGGTATAGGGGTGTCCTGGCTTGGTGAATGTGGTCCGATTATCAGCCAGCTCCACAACGCGCCCGAAATACATCACAGCGATCCGATTGCAGGCTCGCCGAACCATCCCCAAGTCGTGTGAGATGTATATGTAGGTAATTCCGCGTTGATCCTGAAGCCGCTGAAAAGGTTGAGAAGTTTGCGCTGCTCTATTTGGTCGAGCGCCGATAGCGTCTCATCAAGAATGAGCAACTCGGGATCGAGAACGAGGGCACGGGCGATACTCACACGTTGACGCTGCCCGGCGCTCAATCCGACCGGTAATTTGCCAAACAGGTCGAGCGAGAGACCAACTTCTTGCATGGTATCCGCGGCGCGGTCGCGGATTTCGGAACGCGACAGTCCTTCGTGGATGTAGAGGGGCTCGGCGATGGTTCGCCCGATCGAAAGATGAGGCGGAATGGAGCTGAAGGGATCCTGAAGTAGAAGCTGGAATTTCTTGCGGAGCGTCAATAGACGCTTAGCGTTCATAGGCGCGATATCTTCGCCCTTGAACAGTATCTGTCCTGAATCCGGGACCTCGAGACGGCTCAAGAGACGCGAAAGTGTGGATTTCCCACATCCCGATTCGCCGACGATCGCCAAATTATCGCCCCGTCGAACATCGAACGAAGCGTCGCGCACCGCGTGCACGAATTGCTTTGCAAAGAGCTTGTTTCTATCCTTTGTGGGATAAATCCGGCTGACGTTCCGCACTGAAAGAATGATGTCCTTGGCGGCCGGCGACAGTGCATCTGCAGCCGCCTCAGTCGAGTTCAGAGCCGGCTCCGGAAATCTGCACAGATCGATAAGTGGAGTTTCTGCCTGACGGCGGGCAAGATTGTCCCGCGAATCAGGAGAGACGATGACGAGACGCGCACGCCGGAACCACACACCGGGCTTCAAGGCGAAAGTGGCGCTTGCTGCGGTCAAGGGTGACCGGACACTGGCTCAGTTGGCGGAGCAATTCGACGTTCATCCCAATCAGATCACATCGTGGAAAGCGCAGCTTGAGGGCGGGGCCGCCGATGTGTTCGGTCCGGGCGGTAGCAGTGCCGCGGCGGTGTTACCCGCCATCGATGTGAAGTCGCTGCACGCCAAGATCGGAGAGCTGACGCTGGAGAACGATTCCTAAGAAACGGCAGCGCCAGCTTTCAGATCCAATGGCTGCAGAACAAAGCCGAATGCCTTGGCACGTCGGTGCGAATTGTTGATCACACGCGTACGGTAGCGTGTCTCGTAGGACGAGGCCCCGGGATCGACGTATTCCATTCCGTGACGAACAGCGTTGTAGAACAGGACTGCGATCTTGCGGGCGGTCGCGGTGACTGCCTTGGCCTTGCCGATGCGGGACGAGAGTCTCCTGTAAAAGGCCCCGAGCGCAGTGTCGGTGCGTCCGACGGTTACGGCAGCAAGGCGCAGAAGAGCTGCGGTCCGACCACCGGATCGGCGCGTTCGTGACGAGAGCATTTTGCCGCCGGAGATTTTATTGCTCGGCGCCAACCCCAGCCAAGAGGTGAAATGCTTTGCACTGGGCCATGAGGAGAGGTCATCACCGCATTCAGCGATCAACTTCAGGGAGAGGCAAGGACCAAGGCCGTCGATCGTGGTGACATCCTTGCCGAGCAGCCTGAACAGCGCCGCGCGGGCGTCGAAAGCCAGCGCGTTCGCCTGATCGGTTCTGTTGCGACGCCGCGAGACCGGCGGCGCTGATCCATGATCACAACCCCTATGGACGATGAGTTCCTTTAACACAGCTTCGATCCGGACGTCGCAGGCAGATGCCTTCTCATGATAGGCGTCGTAAAGGGCGAGTGCTTGATCGAGCGCAAACAGATGCTCGGCGCGATAGTTCCTAGTGAGTGCCTTCGCGATCGTCTCGGAACTGGAGTGGCAACTGTAATGGCGCAAGCACGCCAGCGCCTCAGGATCGCGTTCGCCGGCAAGGATCGCGTGAATGATGCGCAGGCCAGTCGCTCCAGTGATGTCGACGACAACGTGGTGGAGCTGAAGGTTCATCTCGGTCAATGCTTTCTGCATATGCTGAATGTGTGAGGCAGCGTACTTCAGCAGACGCTCGCGCTGACGCACGTAGGCTCGCAGCTCCGCAATGTGCCCTTTGGGCGGTGGGCTCAATTGGTCAGCGCAACACTCTAATCTTTTAGCAAAGATGGAGTGTGGACATGAAACGGCGAAGTCGCATTTATTACTCGGCAGCCCAGCGATCCGAGATCTGGGATCGCTGGCAGGCCGGCGAGCCGATGAGCTCGATCGGACGCCGATTTGACCGGGAGTCCTCGTCGGTCTTCTCCGTGATCTCGCCGACCGGCGGAATTCGTCCTCCAGATAGGCACCGTGCCAAACAGGCGCTCAGCCTGTTTGAACGAGAGGAGATCTCTCGATGGCTCAGCATGCGCTGCTCGTTGCGGTCGATCGCGCGCCACTTGGGACGATCTCCATCAACCGTCAGCCGTGAAGTCCAGCGCAATGGCGGGTCAGAGCGTTATCGGGCTGCGGGGTCCGATCGGGCCGCGTGGGATCGGGCGCGGCGCCCCAAGCTTTGCAAGCTGGCTTGCCGTCCGTTCCTGAGGCGGACAGTATCGACCTTGCTTCAGCGGCAATGGTCACCGGAGCAAATTGCCGGCTGGCTCAAGCGCACCTGTCCGGGGGAACCTCAAAAGCAGGTGTCACACGAGACGATCTATCGCAGCCTGTTCATTCAGGCGCGCGGCGTGCTGAAAAAGGAGCTTCTTGAGCACCTGAGGGCGAGGCGCACGGTCCGCCGATCGAGGCACGCCAGCATGAAACGAAACGGGCTCGGCCAGATCAAGAATGCCGTCTCCATCAGCGAGCGACCGCCGTCGGTTGAAGATCGTGCGGTGCCCGGCCATTGGGAGGGCGATCTGATCGGCGGTTCGGGGAATAGTTATGTTGCAACGCTTGTCGAGCGCCATTCGCGCTACGTGATGCTGGTCAAGGTTGCGAACAAGGATACCGAAAGCGTTGTCTCGGCACTGATCAAGCAATCGCAGCGATTGCCCAGCGAACTTTACCGGTCGCTGACCTGGGACAGAGGCAAGGAACTCGCAGACCATCAACGGCTGACATTGGCCACCGAAGTCGAGGTCTACTTTTGTGATCCTCGATCTCCCTGGCAGCGCGGGTCAAGCGAAAACACCAACAGATTACTGCGCCAATATCTTCCGCGCGGCACCCATCTGTCCTTGCACAGCCAGGCCAAGCTCAGTGCCATCGCAAGGCAGCTCAATGAAAGGCCGAGAAAGACCTTGCTCTATCAGACGCCGGCTGAGAAGTTCGCAGAATGTGTTGCAGCGATCGGTTGAACTCGCCGCCGAAAGCTCGCCCGTAGCAATCCAAACGAATGGAGCCGCTGCAGCCATTGCGCATCGCTGACATCGGTCTTGCGCCCCGGCACATGCTTGGCATCGCGCGCGTTGACAAGAAACACGGTAAATCCCCGCGCATCGAGAAGCTCGAAAATCGGAATCAAGTAGACGCTGGTCGATTCCATGACGACCGTCTCGACGCCGCATTCCGTAAACCAGTCGACCAGTCGACGCAGATCGGCCGTGAAAGTACCGAAGCTGCGAACTGGCTCAGGTGTGTGATCTGCCCTCACGGCAGCCATGTGCATGGTCGCGCCAATGTCGATGGCAGCCGCGTTCGGGTGCACCACCGGCATCGTGCGGTCGGCCCTGGACTTCGATCTGTTCCGGTTCATCTCCTATCCTCCTGCTGACACAAGCGGAAGGGCTGAGCTGCGCAAGTTATTCAGAGTCCTAAACGGGATCGCCGGGGTGCCGTCCGGAACGCGGTTGGAATTTGCTTGGCGCGTTCTCCGGGTAACGTGAAAGTATCGTTTCAGGCGGCGAGGTCAATCGGCTGATCGATGGGTTTTGTGGCGAGGGTCTGCCATCCATCG
>NZ_JBVAPG010000282.1:0-5728 GCF_055413685.1 Bradyrhizobium sp. LeoA1Lang
AGCGGCAGCGAAATAAAACGCGAGACCGCATCAAATGGATGTTCACAACCGACAAAGCCCGCGCCAAACTCCGCCGCGCCTATCCCGCTGCAGCCAAAGAGTCAAAACCACTGTGATGAACCACTAGATCTGATTGTGAGGTAAAGCTCCCGCGATCGTTAGGTGCTGGATCAATGACGCAAGCCCCTCAGGAGCGCAGCCACCCGGTCGATCTCGCCTCCTTGCGTTTCTGATCATAAATAGCACAGCACGGCATTGATGTGAATCAATCGAGCAAGTCATACGCACGCGCTCGCGGAAGAGAAAAAAATGCGCCCGATCAGGACGGGGTGCACGAGGGTTGCAGCGTTGGTCGCCGCCAGGGAAGCCGACATCTAGTGCGCGCTTGGTCTGCCCGCCCTTCATCGAACCAGAGTTGCGCGAGGTCAGCATCCGGATCGTAGGTTGATCATCATCCGGTATCCACGAAATGCCATCCTGCCGTATCCTTATGGTCGGCACGGTACTCGTCAGCCCAACTGGCGATCGAAGCAAGTGTTACGTTGGGGTGATCAAGAGCAGGAGCTTCCTGCGCAAGCAGGCCCTCGATTTTGCCGAGCGTGGCGGGATCGAGCCGTCGCCGTGCGATCTCGCGACAATTGCATGGCCTTCCTGCCCCAGGACCAGGCCTGCGAGACCGACACAACGAGCACGAGCCACGCGAGCCAGACAGCTCTCATAGCCTTTGCCCACAGCCTTCACTCGATCTACCACAAGTCGTGCGCCTTCATGATTGCAACTACATCCGGGCGAGAGGTCGAAATACCATGCGCAAGACCAAACATCGCGGCATCGGTCGCGTCGCCGCCGATTTCCTGCTCAATCTGATCGCCTATAATCTGATCCGCATCCCCAAACTGGCTGCAGCCTAGCCAGCCCAGACCTAGCCTCCCGGACGCGCCAGCCCAACGAGGCCTCCGCAACAGAAAAAAAAACGCTTCATTCCTCACGTTTTTCAGCAGACTGCTAGCGCCTCCTCAGGGAGGACGACAGAAGGCCTTAAGAGAAAGCATCAGTTTCCGGCCAGAACGTTGCAGAACGCCATATCCAGCCTCCGGAATTCGTTACCGCCTTCGGCAGCCTTGGCACTGGATCTCGTATAGGTCCGAAGATGCGCGTACAGGTGCTCCCATGAATGGTAGTTCGCAATCTCATGGGACCTCCGTTATCCGCCCCGGCTTTGCGCGATGAGATGGATTCGCAATCTGCCGGGCTCTCGAACCCGGTCCTCAAACGTGCTGCATATGAGCTTCACCAGGGCAGCTTCCATGGAATTGGAACGATGGTCATTCGGATTTTCTTGTGCGTCCGGGAGAACGACCTTCGTCAGCCAATCGTCAGCCAGGTGCTCTATCCAGATAGGCTGCGCATTCTCGACTGTATCGGAGATGAATATGACGGGCATTGGCCGACCTGGCAAATCGCACGTTGGGACTGCAGGAGCCGACAGCGCGGGGGGATCAAGCAATGCGCCCTCGGATTCCAGTCTCGCCCCTGGGGAAGGCAGCCAATCTTTCGACTCCGTCCTGGAGCGGATGCGCTCCGGGCCTCAAGGTGCAACGGCGCCACTCGCCAGCCACCCGCCAACATCGCGTCTGGCAGTCCCCGTTTCCTCGAGGGGCGACGAGATCAAAGCAACAAAGCGGAAAATGGACAGCCTGCTTGAGGAATTTGAGGCTTGTCGTAATGCGGCCAAGCAAGTCCAGGACTCGTCACAGCTGCAAGAGCTGATCGATCAAGTCGTCAAGGCAGGCTCAACAGTTCTGGAGTACTACGCGAGTCTGCCCCCAGATTTGGCACGTAGCATTGTGCCCGACGATCAGGCTCGCCGAATCCGCGACGTGGCACTCGAGGCGGCGGAAGAATGCAACATGCTGGCCACCCGGACCATCTACGCCTTGGAGAAGAGCAGGAAGGGTGCGGCATCCGTGCTCGACGCGCTCCGCAAATCCAACGCTTCGCCCGACCAGCTCAGCCGAGCGGTTTCCACTGTGGCGAAACAGTACTTGGCCTGCATAGAGTGGTGGGGAAAGAAGGCATTGCGCTCGGAACGGATGCAGTCCGTCTGCGCGGCCACCGCCAACCTACCAAGTACAACGCCCCGGATGCGGCAGGGCGAAG
Source organism: Bradyrhizobium sp. LeoA1Lang (assembly GCF_055413685.1). Lineage (NCBI taxonomy): Bacteria > Pseudomonadati > Pseudomonadota > Alphaproteobacteria > Hyphomicrobiales > Nitrobacteraceae > Bradyrhizobium > Bradyrhizobium sp. LeoA1Lang. Next base: position 2,161 of record NZ_JBVAPG010000282.1, read on the forward strand.
AGGCGGCACTGCGGCTGCACGCCGGCTGGGCACTCAATACGAAGTGCATGCATCTGCAATCGCGGATCGCTCTCGCGCAGCTCATGATTGAGCAGCAGGCGAGCGAGTTCGAACCAGCCGTGAGAAAAATCCTCATTGGTGAGAACGGGCGGGCGCGTCTGCTCGGAACCTTCATCGAGGATGTTTTTCCGGCATTCGTCTCGACGTCCGACGCTGTTCTATACAGCAAAGGACAGGCACTCGACGCAGAGCACTGCGCCGTTCTGGAAGGAGTCATGGAGCGGCTTTCGGAATTTGCGTCGGCGTCGCAGGACGACATCGTTGCCAAGCTAAGCGACGTTGGAACAGGTGCCCACCTCCCAGTGGAACTGTTGGACCAGATCGTGGAAGGCGCGTGGCTCACTGCGAACGAGGTCATGCGGTTTCTGGCAGTGCAGCCGAAGATGCCGGCCAACATCGCACCGCCGGCCGAGGCTGGAGCTTCGACACCGGCGAGCACTACCGGCAGGGCTGTTGCGGCCGAAGGCACTGCAGCGCGCAGGAAGGGGAAAGGCAAGCGCACGCCCGCCGCTTGCGCCGGGAGTTCGGCGGCTGGGCGGCCGGAGCCGCAGGTCGCGACCGCCGGCATTGGCACGGCGCCAGCAGCCAAGGTTCTCGTGCTCTCCGATCTGGGTACGAAGAAACTCGCGAGCGCGGAGGAGGCACATGCGAGGGCGTCATCGTCGGCGACCGGACACTTGGCGATGTGGCAGGCTCCCCCGTCGAAGGAGGCACTGACGCGAGTACTCAAGCGGTTGGACGAACTTTTGCAATTCGATCTGCCCGGTCAGCAAAGGGCCATCTCGCAAGCGCGCCAGATGAAACCCGAGGACGCCGACCACATCGTGGACACCGTCGTCGAGCGCCTGCAGAAGCAGGCCGCCGAGATGCAGGCCTGTGTAGCCGCGTTGGAGGAGCCTCGTCGACGCGGCCTACTCACGCCTGCGCAAGTGAGCGAAGTGCACAACAAATTAAACCGGCTCAAGGTGATGTTGTCCGAGGCACAGGGGCTGGCAAAGACTTTGCAGGACCGAAAGGCCAAAATCAGGATCGATTGCATGAAGACCTACGCCTTTCCGTCGCAGAAGTACCTTGAAGAGCTGCGGGCGGCTGAGGAGTTGGCGCCTGCGGATCTACCGCGCGCGTTGAAGGGCGAGCCAGGGACGCTGTTCGAGATCAAGCTGCAGGGTAAGGCACGGCGCAATGGTGCGATGCCCAGTCCGATGTGGGTGCACATTCATACGAAACGGCCGGTACATGCCTGGCAGTTGGCGACGCTGGATGACGCCGAATTCGCCGCTTGCCACGTGAAGTCGAATGAACAGCGCGGCTACAATCGGCACTGGCAGAACGCCCGAGCTGCGACGGGTCACGAGAACGTCGTGATCCATCGCGGCAAGCTAACCCCTGCATTCTGTAAGTCCTTGTTGAGCACCGCAGTTAGCGGCCACCCACCCTATTGGCTTGCCGAGGCGGAGCACCGGTCGACGCAGGTTGCTCGACACGGGATGTAGTTGGGGTATGGCACGACAATCACGGAGGGCGTATTGCCTTATGAGTCGGTGACATCGCGCTTTGGCCGGAGAACAAGCCATTCTTGTCGTGTGGCAGGCTCGTACCATCTCAGCCCAGGACAAGATGGCAGGATTGCACGCCAAAACACGCTAGCATGTTAGGCTGCAACTTGGGAGGCGGCCGACATCAGCTCTTCGGGGCTCGGCCGCCCGAAGATGCGATGGCCGCCTTCGGGAACTTCGGTAAAGCTCCAGCGCACAATCCCCTCCCGGTCGATCAGGGAATTCCCCAAAGAAGAATTTCGTAAGAATAACTCTGCCGCTTGCTGGGCAGGACTTTTGCTTGGCTCTGGCTAAGCGAAGCCAAATGATGCAGCGTGGTCTCGACTGGACGCACCGCCTCCGCAAGATCGCCGATGACACCTGGCACGTCTCCGCGGATACCCCGACCAAGGCGGCCTTACTCCGCCAGCTTTGTTTCGATGTACGCGTTCGGCGAAGGAGCGGCGATCCCCCATTACCGCATTGGCGTGGGCCAGAATGTGTTGCTGAACAAACCGAAGGCCGCTCTTGCGGGCCCTCGGCAGGGTGACATCCCAGTATTCGTTAATGGCCCTCTCAGCCAACGGGATGCGGTTCAGATCGCCTTAGCGATCAACCTGCGCAGGATTCCTAAGCAAGTTTCCAAGTGGGGCATCGGTCGAAGACTTATTGATTTTCGAGTCTCTCGGCGTGTTCTGCGAGCTTTTGCCATTCATCGGCGAGGCGTTGCCACGACTCCTTGTCGAGCGGGCGGCTCGCTCGCTCCGCCTGCGCACGGCAATCCTCGGCCTTGGCGCGGTAATAGGCTGAGTTATTTCGAGGCATATTCCGCTCCAGGTCATGTGCCCCAGCGCGACCGTTGGGCGCGCCGGGGCAGTGCTCCCTCTCGGCCGACCGTGGGGTCAGGGGGCTGAAGCTCGATCAGCAAAGAGGTCGCACATGAGCAAAGGCATCTCAGTGAACTGCTGGAGCCTGAGAATGTCGCCTTCGTCAGGCTCACTCCTGCAGGCGTCTTCGGTTGAAGCGAGCACCGGTAGCTGTGCGAGCCTCGGCCATTCATCGGAACGCCGCAGTAGTCGCTGTTTGTCGATCGGACCAGCCGTCTTTGCACTGCTGCCGACATTGCTCGGCTCGCGCGGATGATTTCTGCATGATCGGCCATAGCATCTCGTAGCTCTCAATGGCCCGAAGGGCCACTCGGCCTATCAGCAACGTAGCGCGGCTAATTCACTTTGGCTTTGATTTAGATCACCTTCCCGCGATGGTCGCAGCCCGCTGCAAGGGTCGGTTGCTGCCCTTCACACCCGTAGCAGTTACAGCAGGATTCCAGCACCGCCCGCACGGCAAGCCGCGGTAAGACAGCGGTGTCCGATTGGCCCCGGCGGCCAGAGCCAGTATCTTTTCGGCTAGGCATGCCTTCAACGATGACGTCCGCTTTGCTTCGGGCACCATCCGGACAGCATCGTCCAGCACACCTCGCAGCACGACACACGCTTTAACTTGCGGCTCATGGCGCTACTCCAGCAAGACAAAATCTGTCCATGCCGGCTCCAGCCTGCCCAGCCGGTGGTCCGGAGGCAGGCCCCGCGGAACTTGGCCTCGGATGGGCCTCTTTCGCCGAGTGAGCGGGGCCGTCGGTTTTTGGGGACAGGTCACATCGGCGAGTACAAAAAATGTGAGTCGGTCATGTGACAGGCGCTTGCGGACGCCAGTTGACGCCCCTGATGTCGGAAGCTCCAGGCCGCGCTGTCGTCGGCTGGCGTTCGCCACACACGAACAGCCCCTTCGCGGGATCCCCCGCGCAAGGTGTCAGTGCCGTCGGCGGGTGCTGCCTGAAAGTTGGTGGTTAGCATTACAGTTGTCTTTTTGTTTTGAAGTGCGCGCGCTGGGCGGCGGCCTGGTGAGCTCTACGCCAAAGTGACCATGCGATGATGTGTGCGGGTTGGATTCGCTTTCGAGCGAGTCTGATGGCG
>NZ_JBVAPG010000283.1:0-5658 GCF_055413685.1 Bradyrhizobium sp. LeoA1Lang
AAGCCGTAACACCATCGCGCAGGGAAAGCCGGAATGCTTCGGTTGAACCTGTGGTCCTACCCCCGTGCTTTTTGTTGCACGGGACCCATGGGTGCAACCGGCACCCGGCTTTCCCTGCGCCCTCTGTCCAATGAGAGGGTGAAACGTACGCACAGCTCGGGCATCTCGTGCCGCGAGAATGCGAACTCACATCCTCTCCGCTGTGTCCGGCCGGCGTGGCAGAAAGATCACATCGGCCAGCCAGTTGCATGCGGTTCATCGGCACGTATTGCCTGCCGGCCGTCTTGGATTCACTCTTGGTGCACACACCTGCATGAGTCACGGGAAGGAGCCCCGGAATGAAAAGGGCGCGGAATCTCGTTCTCGGAATGATGGCTGGCCTGATGGTCGCCGGCGGCGCCCAAGCGGCGGATCTGCCGGTCAAGGCGAAGGCCGTCGAATATGTGAAGGTCTGCTCGCTATACGGCGCAGGCTTCTTCTTCATTCCGGGTACCGACACCTGCATCAAGCTCGGCGGCTACGTGCGTGCCGACGTCACCTTCAACGGCGGCGCCGCCCACGGCCAGCCGGCGTGGAATGGCGATGCCGGGCAGCGGAATCGTTATTTCGATTATTTCGTCGACCGCTCGCGCATGGTGCTGACGGTCGATACCCGCACTGCCACCGAATATGGGGTGGTCCGCACCTTCGCTTCGAGCAAATTCCAGTTCACCACGCTGGGGGGCAGTACCTTCAACCCGAACTCGATCAATGGCTCGCTTCCTGTCGCGAACTCGAACCTGCTCGACACCCCCGGCGGCGGCTATGTCGCCATCTATGATCTCTTCGTCCAGTTCGCGGGATTCACCTTCGGTAAGTCAGCTTCCGCCTACGCGTCGCCCTGGCAGGGTACTCCGGGCAACAACTCGTCGTTCCTGCTGGGGGGCCAAAGCGGCGACAATAGCGGTACCAACAACATCCAGTACACCGCAGACTTCGGCAACGGCGTGACCGGCAGCATCGGACTTGACGATCCCACCGTGTGGGACCGTACCGCCGTCTACAATCTGTCGCTGCCGCTGAATGCCACGTTGAACACCGGCAACGCCTATGCCGGCGTTCACGCGCCTGAGGTCGTCGGCAATATCCGCGTCGATCAGGCCTGGGGCCTGTTCCAGATTTCCGCCGCGGCGCACGAGGTAAACGCCTCCTACAACGTCCTCAACACCGCTGGCGCGCCGGCCGGCGCGGTCGGCTTGCCTGCCGCAGCGCCGACTGCGCTGTCGGAGATCAGCGGTCACCCCGACACGAGATGGGGTGGCGCGGTGATGGCCGCCCTGCAAATCAAGAACCTGCCGACCGGCACCGCCGACGACATCAAACTCGATGCGAGCTACGCCAAGGGAGCCACGAAATACGTCATCGGAACGGATTCGACCTCGCCGAGCTTTGCGCTGTTCGGCGGCACCGGCAATCCGGCGGCCTATCAGAGCATCGGCTTCGGCGCCACCACCGATGCGGTTTACCTGCCGGTCGCAGCCGGCGGCGACGGCTCGCTGCATCTGACCGAGGCCATTGGCGTCCGCGGCGCATTCAACCACAACTGGGATCCGTACTGGTCGACGAGCCTCTATGGCAGCTATTCGGTGGTCCGCTACGATGGCACGGCCAAGGCATTCATCTGCGCCAACTACACCACGCCGGCCAAGGCGGTGAGCGCCGACTATGTCTGCAATCCCGACTTCAACGTCTCGCAGCTCGGCACGGTGACCCGCTGGACACCGGTCAAGAACCTGACCTTCTCGGCGGAAGTGCAGTGGTTTCACCTCGACCAGAAGTTCCAAGGCTCCGCGGTCCTCGGGGCGGCAGCTCCGAAGCCTTCGACGCGCTACGAGTTCAAGGACCAGGATGCAGTCCATCTGGAGCTTCGCGTTCAGCGAAACTTCTGAGGGCCATTTTTCATTCACCTCAAACGAGGAGGTCGACGACGTTGGGCTTCGAAAAGCAGTCGCTTTGATCGAAACAGTTTAGGCGCAAATCGTGCGGCGCTATGCAGAATCGGCAAAACCAGCAAGTATTTTCACCCGGGAAATTGTGGCATGGAAGGCACAGTCCCTCGCTAAGGATGCACAGGTTGCGAAAGCACCGATCACACGTAGACGCGCTGTAGTAGCATCTGCTCGTTTCCGGTCCCTCGCATGTCGGATCGTTCTTCGGCTGTGACGGAGGAGCGGTGGAATAAAGGGGGGATTGGCGGATGAAGGGCGGGAAATCGATATCGACGGCCGGTTTTGTCTGCCGGTTGAGCGCGGCCGCAATTGCGACCTTGCTTGTGCTTCCCTGTGATGCGGCGCGCGCCGATGAAGGCGGTATCAGCTTTTGGATACCCGGCTTCTTCGGTAGCCTTGCGGCTACTCCCCAACAGCCGGGTTGGCAGATAACTTCGATTTACTATCGTACGCAGGTTTCCGCCGGCGGTGACGTGGCGCGGGCACGGGAGATCACGATCGGTGGCATTCCCGCAAATCTGACGGCCACCGTGAACGCCAGGGTCAATGCAACCGCCAATCTGGGCTTGGTGGCCCCTACCTACGTTTTTGAGACACCCGTGCTCGGCGCGCAGGCCTCTGCCGTCCTGTTGGCAGCGTACGGCAACAACTCGACATCACTGGCGGGACAGCTCACGGGAACACTGACAACGCCGGGCGGCGCGTTTCCGTTCTCGCGGTTCGACAGCATCGATAGCTCGCTCACCGCATTTGGCGATCTGATCCCGTTTTTCCAGTTGAAGTGGAATTCCGGCGTTCACAACTACATGACTTACATCACCGGGGACATTCCGGTCGGGGCCTACGAGTCATCCCGCCTTGCAAATCTGGGGCTCGGGCACTGGGCGATCGACGTCGGCGGCGGCTACACCTATTTCGACCCGAAGACCGGCCACGAAGCTTCGGCGGTGCTCGGATTCACCTACAACTTCATCAATCCTGCTACGCAATATCAGAGCGGCGTCGACATGCACCTCGACTGGGGCGTATCGCAATTCCTGACCAAGCAGTGGCAGGTCGGCCTCGTGGGTTACGTCTACCAGCAGCTCGGCTGTGACAGCGGCTCCGGCGATCGTGTCGGCTGCTTCCAGTCGCGGGTGGTCGGCGTCGGACCGCAGGTCGGCTACATTTTTCCGGTCGGTGACATGCAGGGCTATCTCAACCTGAAGGCCTACGGCGAATTCGCCAATGAAAATCGGCCTGCGGGCTGGAACATCTGGCTGACGTTCAATCTGTCGCCCGCGGCGCCAACGCCGCCGACACCTTCGCGGCCGAGGATAACGAAATAGAAATGCTGGTGCCAACCCATCACTCTTGCGACCGCTGCGCGATCGCGGTTTGGAGGGAGGGAGCCGAAGGACGATTTAAGGACCGCTCATAAGAAGCGGACGTTCCGAATCTGCATAGTCAACACTGCGAACCTAACATTAGTCTTGCGCGGTTCGTGTCGTCAAAGCGGCCTGACACGCTTGTCGGGCGACCAATCACGCAATCGAGAGGCGGAGCATTCCTTTTTGGTGCAGCAACAACCAAGCGAACGTTGCAGACACATCGTTCACGAGGTGGACGAAAACTGCGCAAACGTCTGCTGGCACCCATGAGCATGTCTGACCCAGAGTTAGATTCGATCATGATGCGTCGCTGCATCGCTCTCGCCCAATCCGCGGGTCAAAGCGGGGAATACCCGTTTGCGGCCGTCATCGCTCGGCGAGGCCAATTCATTTGCGAATCCCTCAATATGGTCAAAGTCGAACGGGACGTTACGCGACACGCCGAAATGGTTGCAATTGCTTCAGCCCAGAAGACGCTCCGTGCGACCAGCCTTGATGATTGCACGCTCTATTCGACCGTTGAGCCTTGCGCGATGTGTTCTTATGCCATCCGCGAAACCAGGATAGGACGAGTGGTGTTCAGCTTGCGGTCACCGCTCATGGGCGGATACTCGCGATGGAAAGTTCTAACCGATAGCAATTTGTCCTCGGCATTGCCGGAGGTGTTCGCTCCGCCGCCCATCGTCCTGTCCGGATACTTACAACATGACGTTCAGATGGTGTTTCAGAAGCGAAATCCGCTTAGCTGGCGATTTATGAAAGCGCGAAAGATCTTCGTGGGGAATTCGGATGCTGAAGACGTCGGCATTTTGCACGCCAAATCGCGGCTTGGCCGTTGGACCGGTGTCGGAAACTTGGTCAGGGCTATGGTTTTGGATCGCCTTTGGCGAAGCTAGGAATCGACGTTTCCTCGCTGCCGCAATACACAGTTTAGTTCGGCGCCTTTTTCTTTCTGCTCGCGCCCCTCAAAGCAGTTGTCGAGGTCGTGACCGATCCATTGGTCATTTGAAGACAGGTCAAGAGATCGACATAGCTCGGGTCGCCGGCGGCCGTCGCCTCTCCCTCGCACTGGACTCTGACGGTCGGGGAGTACGAAAGCCAAATCGCGTCCAATTGCTGACGCGCTGAGTTCTCATCGCTCATACACTTATCGAAGCTTTGAGGTAAGGCTAAACCCATCGCCTTATCCGCTTCCACAGACCCTCTGCAGGTGGCTTCGACATTGAGTTTTGGGACGGCCTCGGAAATGGGCGTCACCAATTGAGCAGCCGCCACCACGGCCATGATTGCTGGGTGCATGCGATGTCCTTTCCCTTCAAGAGCATTCAGATCGTACTGGCATCCCCCGTGGAAAGTCCGGCGACTATGCGAGTTCGGCAGATCGACCGACCGTCAGCCTGGACCGCTGTCCGGCTGCGACAGACCGCGCGGCGATCTTCAATGCGGTCTTCAGCCTATGTGCTCAACAGGCAACATTCGCGAAATGGCGCAATGAAAGAGGCCGCCGACTGAGGCGGCCTTACCGAAGGCCAATCCGGAGCACTGCCATCTCCGCGATCTCTCGCGGCTCGCTAATGCCTGTCGCGCGGACGTCGATCACCTTGCGAGCGACCATATCGCAAAACGGGTCGTTACGATCAACTACGCCCAGCAAGTTTAGAGCGTGGTTGAAGGCCTTGTTCAAAAGCTCGATTTCTTCCGGCGCGCGCTTGTCTTTCAATAGCCGATTGATTGGCATTGTCCCGCCCCTCAGCCGACGCAAACAAAACCACACCCCTTCTTATAGCACTGGATCTTCGTTGACGGCCAGAGAATCACGGAAGGAGCACTGACCCTTCACGAAGGTGTGCGTTTCGTCGCTTGGATCGGCCTCGAAATAAGGATGGCCGCCAAGAGTGACCGTCAGGCGCGCTTCATATGCCATATGCCGGGGCGATATTTTTGCTGTGGCGTTCGCGATGGCAAATTCACGTTCCCAAGCGCATAGTCGGGGCATGGCGACAATTGTTCAATGCAATTGCGGCGCCGAGTATAGACGCACTGAAGAGAAGTTCTTGGTGCCGCATACGGGCGACGCGATCTGCGCGGTCTGCGGAGCCGCGCTAGAATCGTGGTCGGAACGCACCCACGTTCCCATATATGAACTTATTGAACGTCCAGACAGAAAGCCGGAAGAGCTATGGCCGAAATTGGGTGATGGGGCTGATCAGGCGGCGCGGTTAGCTGGCGTCGTCGATTCTGCGACGCCGTCGGTAAATTTGACGCCGGCAATGACCCTTGGCAACTGATTTTCGCCCTTC
>NZ_JBVAPG010000284.1:0-5611 GCF_055413685.1 Bradyrhizobium sp. LeoA1Lang
CGTGCGGCCCTTCAAGCTCACCACAATCCCATGACGATCAAGCCCGTTGCCCATGTCACAAGGGCCGCGTAACATTCATTCTGGCAACGTCGGCCCGACGTAGTTCAACACCGATCGGGACATCCCCCTGTCGCAAGCCTCCCCGGGTTTGTCCGCTATACGGAGAAGCACACTCTGTTTCTCCTCACCATGACCGGCCTTACCTTGGTGATTTTCTCCCTCACGAGAACGCCCTTAGTCGCCCTGATTATCTACGGCTTCGCCGGTGTGGCATAGAGCGTCACCCGATCCGCCGCGAACGGGCATCTTCTAACTGTGGTTGATACATCAGTAGTGGGGCGAGTTCAGGCGTTCACGACGCTTTTGACCGGCGTATTTGGGGTGGTGATTTTCCTCGTGCCGCTCGTGGCTCCCGAAACTGCCGAGGCAACTTTGTATATTTTCTGTGGCATCGGCGTCATAGCGGCCGCACTTGGTCTGCGAGCCCATGACAGAACCGCTTAAAAATGCCGCCCGGCATATAGCGTAAGATTTCGTCCTCCCGCAAACGACCCGCTTTAGGTTCTGGCTGTCACCGATGTCTAATCAGTCGTCCGTGAAGAACGCGGGAGAGCGGTGATTTAAGCGATCTTTTGGGCCGGGACAGTTTCGGTGAACGCCCGGATGATGGCACGCAAGAGTCCTGCGAGCCACCGCAGGAGCAGGCCGAAGTTATAGCCGGCTGCGGCGAGGACGGCGTTGATGCGGTCGCCCACGCGGCCTTTGAGATAGTTGCGCTCCATGCGGTGCTCAGCCTTGACGTGACCGATGACGGGCTCGACAGCCGCGCGGCGCTTCATCTCGCGACGGATGGAAGCTGTGACGCGGCGGACCTGCCCCGAGATCCACACCCTGAACCGATGCGGGTAGTTGTGACCACGATACCCTTTGTCGACGTGGATGCGGCGAGCCTCCACGCCAGTGAGCTTCTCCATGTCGGCGATCACAGGGCCGAGCGTGTGCCCATCGAAGGGATTGCCATGCAGGGCCTTGGCATGGAGCACGAACTGGCCGCCCTTCGGAGACGTCACGGGGGTGACGATGCTGACCTTGCAGCCGAACTCGTAGGGCGCGCGGGCTTTACCCTTGCCGATGCACTCAACCTCCGGAGCATGTAACGCATAGACCTTCGGACCGCGCTGATGCTGATCCTGGCTGCGCACCTGCTGCGCTAAACCGAGCAACGGGCCGAAGCGAGCTTCCAGCACCGTATCGCCATCAATCTTGCGGCGGATGTCGCGGATGAGCCGGCCAAGCCGTGTCCGCAGGAACTTGAGCTGGCGCCGGGCGCGTTTGAACTGGTGGGTGTGGGTATAGCGGCCGGTCATGATGGCGGCGCGCTTGGCCAGGCGCAGATAGCTCTGGCGCAGCGGCACACGGTTGCGCTTGGCGAGCCCGACGAGCTTGATGATTGCTCGATGCAGCAGCCTCGCGTCGGTCGGATGCGCAACTGCCTTAGGCTGCACTGTGGTATCGACGACCACCCGTTCCAGGTCCTTGGGACCGATCGCGCCGGTCTTGTGTGCCACCGACAGACTTTCCTGGATCAACGCGACGAGCTGTTCTTCGCCGAGCCGCTGCCGCCATCGTGTCATCGACGATCGATCGAACGGCAGACGGTGGCAGAAGCTCAATTCGCCGCAGAAGTATTGGTAGTAGGGGTTCTCGATCCAACGGGCGCACAGCACCTCATCTGACAGGCTGTGCATGTGCTTCAGAATGAACAGGCCGGCTACGAGCCGCGTCGGCAAGCCCGGCTGTCCCGACCCTCCTTGGCACACTGAACTGAAGCGCTCATCCAGAAACTTCCAGTCGATCAGCGCCGCCAACCGCACCAGCGGATGCCCCATGTCGATGATCTGATCGAGCGCCGGAAGCAGCAGGTCTTTCTGGCGATCATCCCGCGGGTTGCTCATCGCATTCCCCAATGTCGACGACGACGTCAGGGAATCACGAATCGCCCAAAAGTAAAATCCCAAAACGCAAGAAAGCGAAGTCCAACACCCCGCTTTCCTGCAAAATCGAATACTTCATCCAGACAATTTCTGCCTTTCTCTCAAGCTGATCCGCATTCTTCACGGACGACTAATCAGAACCCGTAAGATCGTTCGACCCAGCGCAGCAGCACGCGCGCATCCCGATCGGGCAAGATCACGCGCTGGTCACGCAGGCCCTTGGCAATCGCTTGACCAACCTCTGGCTCAACCCGATTACCATGGGTCATCAAGAAGAACCAACCAAATCGGACGCCGACCTCACGATCGATGGCTTCAACGCGATCCATCAGGATATGAACCGAGGCATCACCAGCAATGAGCCTCTTTTCCGGCAGATGCAGCGGGCGCGGCACGAATCCGATCTCGCGCGTGCCTTTATCGTCGTAGTCGTAAATGTCGAGCGCCCAGTGCGCGTAGACGCGCTCGGCCGAAGCGCTTGATTCGTCCCAATCCTGGAAGAAACGATTCTCCCGTGGCACGACCTCGAACCAGTCCGGCACCAATTCGAGAAACGGCGTCTCGGTCGTGCCCTGCCGCGTCACTTCCCGCACTACACGGCGTTCCATCTCCGGCCGCTGCGTCTCGCGCTTCTCGCGCTCGAGGCGGGCACGCCGCGTCAGGAAACTCCGGACATGGACGACGCCGCTGCCCGCGCGCCCAAGCATCCGATAGAGTGGACCGGCGATTACCTTGTCGTCGGACATATCTTCGTGTGTGATCCATGACGGATCGAGTAATTCGTTCTTGCCCCAAGGGCGGTACGTCGGATTGACGATCGGCCCCGCACGCCATTCGACTTCCCGGCCGAGACGGATTTGCACATAGTCCGCCGCGCCCAGTCCAGTTGGCGCGAAGGCGTACACGCTGTTGCCGTGCCATTCCGAGATCTGAAGGGTGCTCTCGCGCAATCGCGTCCAAACCGCGCCAATGTTCCCGTTGTCCTTGGCGAGTTCGGCCTCCATCCACGGTCGGTACTCTGCGATCCGTGTCCCGTCGGCGGCGATCACTGAGCGCGTGTCGCGCCAGTACGTGTCGTCGATGTCCGCCGTCGAAAATGCAAATCCGGGAAACGCCTCCGTCAGCCCGGCGGCCAGCGCCGTTTCGTCAGCTCCGGTCGGAAGACGTGCGAGGACCGCCTCGATCGTGGCGGGATCGGGCAGTCGTGCTGGGATGTTCTCCGGAGTTTCACCCATGTCTTGATCCTATCATTGCGGCCTGTCGCATCCTGCTGGTTTTTTCCGGGACAGATCCTTCGTTGGGCAACCTACCCGGTTGCAGCATTCAGGTACTGCTCGAGCGCGTCGATGCTCGCCATGACGTCCGCGAAGGTGGGCGAGGTGCCGAAAATCATCTCCGACATCCGTTCATAGTCGGCGGCGAGCTTAGCCCGCATGTCCGCGGTCGGGACAAGGCGATAACTGCCGGGCACGGCGCGGTCGTATCGGTGATCCGGCGCGCGAAACATCAACTCCTTGTGCTGCCGGCAAGCTTCAGCAAGATCGCGCATTGATGCCGTGGCCACGCCATAGTCCGGATGGGTCCAGATTTGATGGACGTCGTAATAGTGGCGCGAGTAGCGATTGAGATCAGGCACTGGACGATCGGCCTTCGCGTCCGCGCTTCGCTTCTCGGTCATTTCGGTCATTGCGTGGAGGATCAGCACCTTCTCCCAGAAGGTCCGCTCAGGCTTGACCGTTGTCACGTTGCGCACCGTGAGGTCCATTCCCTCTCGCAGTTCCGAGGCGATGTAAGGAACGATCTCACGCGGCTCGGCCGGCTCGGGATCGGGACGCGCGCCACCTTCGATGCGGACCGCCGCCTGCACATAGGCGTCGCCAACATCGAAGACACTCTTGTAACCGACCACCAGAATGTCGGGCGCTTCCTGGTTGCGATGCGCATCGAAACCGAATCCGAGTGAGAAATGCCCGGGTTGTTCGGCGGCGCCTTCGACGGCTGCGATCTCCGTTGTCAGCTCCTTCTTGAGTGGACCCGAGATATACTGCCGCGCGGCCTCGTCGACTTTCTCGGCGAGCGCGCGCTGCTGCTGATTCACGGAGGGGAGGGCGGCGATCTCGGCTTCCAGCGGAACGTGCAAATCAGCCTTGTAGATGCCGATGTCGATGTCCTCGGAGAAGCGGCGGATCAGTCCGTACGCCTTGCTGAGGCTCGTGCCGCCCTTGAAATAGAGACCAATCGGATCATCGCCGCGCCGGTTGAACAGGAAGTCGAGCACCCAGCAGACATAGAGGTCCTTCTCTATGTTCTGCGCCTGTGTCTTCAGATAGGCGGCAACCGTCGAAAAGAGTGCGCGGCGATCGTCGACGCTCGAGCGCAGAATTTCAATGAACGTTTTCTGCATGTCCGCCTTTTGCGCCCTCAGGATTCGGCTCGCCGGCGCTGTGATCCTCCGCCTGGAGCTTGCGGGTGATCGTGTCGACCAGCGGGTACATCCACGCCGGGACCGCGTGAATGTTGTCGCGTAGATCTTGTGCGATATTTTCTCGGTTCGGATCGCGCGACAGATGCCGGATGATCCCGTTCACGGCCGCATCAAGGCTCGATCGCTCATCCCGATACCATGTCAGTGCCTGGACCACGCGCATGGCGGGACGGCCGGCCCAAAATGCCGTCTTGGCCGAAATGCGCTTGAAGTCGAGCTTGTAGATGACCGGCTTCGTGGCCTTTGGATCGCCGGCGCTGGCCTCGATCTCGATCGTCCGCGGATAGGTGTCGGCATAGATCGTCGACCGGGCCGGAACGGCTGTCGTTAAGCCGAGGTCGTTCGCGGCCGTCATGCCGTCGACCAGCACGCGCAGCTTGTCGCGGCGGGCGATGGCGTCGATGAACGAGGCGCGGGGCGGAAACACTATCTTGCCGGTCAGCTTGCTGGTTCCCGGCTTGTCATAGAGACCGCGATAGGGCCGGCGGATGTCGCCCCGCAAGGTCAACCGCTGGAGTGCTTTCTCGACAGCGTTCGGCGTCCCGATGTCGAGAAAATCGGCGCGCGACCACACCCCCGCCGGCGCCGCTTGGGCAATCCGGTTATGAATGCGATCGAGGGTATCGGACGTGGGGTCAGGCATCGGCCACCTAAGCTGTCCGAAGAGTATATATAAAAATTGGTCAGTTGCAATCGGGAACAGTCTTACTCCAGAATTTATATTCAAACTTTGGTCAGAACCATTTCCTCCGGGGAACCGTTCGCATGCCGATTCCGGGAAGTCGCCGCAAAGCTCGCCCATGTGGACTGGAATCTCCTCGACTGTGAGAAGGACCAGCTTCCGCAGGGCGATGACTTCCAGCACGCCAAACCGATGTGGGCTCACCTGCTTGTCGTCGGCGAATCGAAGTACCGCGTATTGTCCTCGCAGACTGATGCCGACGGAGCTTGGGAGAAGATCAAGGCCCAGATCTTCGCTGAGGAGCGGCAGGCGGCATAGGCGACTGATCGTGAGCGTCACGAGAGGATCGCCGTGCCCGGCCTTGACTTGCGCGGAATGCTTTGGATTGCCCGATCGGGGTGATTGACGCTGCCGCTGGGCGATGATTGGGTGCTCCCCTCTGAAGGGACC
>NZ_JBVAPG010000285.1:0-5596 GCF_055413685.1 Bradyrhizobium sp. LeoA1Lang
CTTTTCACCTTCGCGCACTCGCTCCAACGCCATCATGCGGATTTCTTCCAGGGTTCGATGGTCAAGTTGTCGGCCGTCGCGTTTCATGCCGATAGCATACACCAACGCCGCAACAATGTCGCCTATATTTCTGACCTATGAGTAAGCACCGAGTTTGAACCAGTGTTAGCGATTGCCCTCCCGCCCTTCACTCAGACGAAATTTTGGCAATCTCCTCCAGCGTTGATCGAGCTTGTGGAACGAACCGAGTCCCCGCTGCGGGCGCGAATGTGAGAAGCAATTCGGCGGCAGACGCGATGGTTCGCACGGGCCGCGCAAGGACAGCCTCGACTGGCGGCACCGTGGTCGCCGGAAGCGATAGGCGGAAACGAGCGTTGCTGACAAGATGGGTGCACCCGGCAAAGATCCACGCCACAAGCGGCTCGGCCACACCACTGCGGAGCCGCGACGCGTTCACATGGAACAGCAGCCATGCAGCCGCCCAGCAAAACTCGGCGGGGCGCGCCGTTAGATCCTCGCGCAGCAGCCAGATCGAGTTGGCCGCACCATCTCGATCGGTCGCGATTGCTGTGAGGTCGCCACTCATCCGTCGAAGCAAAGGATGGATGGAATCGATTTCGGGCGATGCCAATCCTTCCTCGGCGATCGCATCGATCGCGTGGAACTCGCGAGCGAGCGCTGCGGCCGTGGCGAAGCTCAACAGATAGTCTTCGGCGGCGCGATGCAGATCTGCCTCGGCGGGCCCGCCGATCGCCGCCAAAGGGATCGTGCCGCGTCGGGGATTCTTAAGTGCGTCGCCACTTTCGAGCCACTCGCCGGAGGTAACCATGCGCGCCACTGAAGCATGCCGTCGGACGCGCTCGACGAAATTAGCTGGGTCGTGCGTTGCGATGGTCCTACGATCTTCGGCGATCGCTACCGACAGTTCTGAAGAGACAATCGGGCCCTCGGCTAGATAGTCGCGAAAATTGCGATAAAAGCCGGTAGGCTCGGTGAGTGCTTGGTCCGCATCGGCCAGCAGGTAGAACCCGAGATCGAGCGCAATGACAGGATGCTCGCGGATTGCCTCGAGCGGTTCTGTGTTGCTGCCGCAGCCTGGAGGATAGACTACTTCTTCCTGACCGCCCGCTTTGGTCCCGGTGATTTCTCGATAGAGCCAGAGCAAGCCATGGGGCACGACACGGCGGCAATATGCTTCAGCCAGCGTTCCCTCCGCATCGACACCTGTCAAGGCGGAGAGGCGTCGCGCATCTTGACGATTGATATGTCGGGCCGGCTTGCGCAATAGGCGGCATGCGCAGTATCGGCGAGCAGCCCGATCGCCATGGCTCGTACCGATGGTATCTTGTCAAGCTTTCGCGCACAGCGTGATTACCTGCCCGGTGGACGTGCTGGACCTGCTCGCTCCGTTCGTGGGCGAACTGATGAGCTTCAGGACCGACACGCCGATATTCCCTCAAGACCTCGGGGCGTCGGCGATGTTGCGATTGGCTCAATTGCTCGTCCTCCTCCCCTATGGGACGTCCGAGAATGCGCGCGCCGCCTGGAACGCGTTCGAGCGCGAGCGCCTCCACCTGGAGGGACCGGAACTCATCGAGGGTTTCGCGCTATCCAAGATCCTGCTCCATCCACGCACGGGCAAGCTTTTTCCCGATTGGTTGGAGATCTTACTTCGGTTCGACCGACTGCTGACAAGCTCCCCCCAACTCGCGGAGGCGAACCGCAACTTCAATTCCCCGGCCGGCGGCGATCCGTATGTAAGCGGCGTTTTGTTCGCAGGGCAGCTTGGCAATATCGATAGCGTTGCCCGTTTCAAGGAAATCTTAGAACGGCTCGATGGCGACGAACCCACGATACGCGATCAGATCTTCTCGTCCTTCCAACCTGGGCGGGGCGATATTTCAATATTAGTCAACCATGCCTGGCTCAAGGAATCGCGAGCCGCGATATTCGATTGGTCGGCTGCTGCCAACGATTATGCTGCTTGCGCAGACCTCGCTATGCGATGGGGCAATGCGATGCTCGCGACACGCTGCGCAATTGCGCAAGCTATTTGCCTCGACGAGAACGGCGACGACGTCGAACAAGCACTCGCCTGTCTGATACAAGCTGAAGACAACTTTGGCTTCGACATCGCGCTCTCGCGCGCTCGTGCCAAGATCCACTGGCGCAGACGCGATCATGCGGCGGCGCTCCCGCTGTTGACTGCCGCAGCGAAAGCTGGCGGCCAAGACACAATCGAGAAAGCTCATATCGCTCGCGAAGCAGGCATAAGCGCTGCCACGCTCGGCGACTGGGCGGCAGCGCAGCAGTGGTTTGAACGTGCCCAAGTCGAGGCGTCAAAGCGAATACGAGGCGACCCTCTTCGCTCTTGACTGCGTGATGCAGCGCTGCCGACGCATCCAATACGGAGATGTCCCTGTTTCGCATCATCGAGTCCGCTACGCGGCGATGGACGGCCCGACATTCTGCGGCGGTGAGCACTTCCTCCGCAGCATCTTCCAGCAATGGCGAAACTCGCAGTCGCTTTTTACGATATGTTTCAATCCACGGCCCAATGAGCTGATCGAGCAGAAGACCAGGAAGCGCTATGGTGGGATCGAGGCCAGCGATCTCTAACGCCAGAGCTCGTTCGAACCCGCCACGGATCAGGCTGGCACGCAAGAGCAGCGTCTGTGCATCGGTTGAGAGCGCTGTAATCAATCGTTGCCGCGCTGCGCGCCGTTCCGGGCCCAGTTCACCGGGGAGCTGCCCGCCCAAGACCCCAGCAACGGATGCGCGTGACCAATTCGCCGCCTTCAGATGAAGCAGCGTCGCCATGGTGAGTTGGGGATGGCCTCGTGCCGCGGCGCGATAGACGGCGCCGGCATATTTGGCGTCGCCGCCAGCCAGTGCCACGAGTTCAACAACTGCCTCCTCCGAGAGGTATTCGACCTCGATTGCGGCAGGCGCCTCTGGTGCCAACTGGTGATGTGTCGTCCTGGTAGGCGCGCGATAGCTTGTGACTATCGCGGTGCAATCGCGACGCTGAAGACTGGCGACGACGCGTAACAGTGCATCCCGCACCGCAGGATCGTCGATCTCATTCACGTCATCCAGGATGAGATGCGTTGCGGGGGAGGCCGCCAGTTCGCCTTGCAGAAGCGACAGCCGTGCAGCGGTGTCGGAAGGCGAAAGGTTGCGGAAGTCGACGATCGACCACACTCCGCCGCTGTGTTCGCCCACGAGGCGCGCAGCGAGAGACTTGCCCAGTCCGGTCGCGCCACTTGCGATAGCTACCCCGGCACTCCGGCGTGCAGTGTCGATTGCGGCGACCAAGACCGCTCGCGGAGCCCGGATCGGGGGAAGAGGTAAATCGCTCGCCGGGACAAGCAAGGTTGGACGACTAAAGGTCGTGCCAGTGCTGCTCTGGAACGCTGCGGTTAATTGCTCCAACGGAACGGGGACGATGGCCGTCTTGTCGATTAACTCGAGGAGGTCGGCTCGTCGCAATTGCCGTGCGTTGTCGGAGACCACCGTCATCAGCAAGCGCTCGATCGTCGCCGGCACTACGGCCTTACCGGTATGGCTTGAGAGCCGCCTTGCTGATGCGACATACTCGATAAGTCCAGCCTCGAGATCGGCGCGCACGTCTGCGATACCGGGTGCACCGCAATCCCAGTGAATACGTTGGAGGAAATCGCTGCGGAACCCATCGTCCGGCAGTGCTTCTAGATAAAGTTTCGTGGACGCCTTCAAATCGAGCGCGGCTACCACCGAGCGTAAGGGCCCGACATCGGCTCCGGCCGCGGCCCGGCGCCAATAGTGAAGTGCGGCACCTCCAGCAATCCGATGCGCCGCGCTCCGCTCCACGCCGATTTCGGACGTAGTCAGATAATGAAGCGACACGACGCGCTTGGGGTTGCGGTGCGCGAGATCCACAAAGGAGTCGATTGCGGCGCGGACGTCCGCAGACTGGAGTGTAATGTTCGTGCTGCCTCCAGTGTCCTTGACCTGGGTTCCTGCGAGCGCGTCGCGCGCCGCGACTGCATAGTCTTCGGCCACTTCGAGATAGAGGACCTCTCCATCCCCCAAACCGAGCCAGGCCAAGCCGGATGCATAGAGCTGATAGCCGTAGCCGTGGTCGATATTGCGATAGAAGCGCTGATCGACCTCGACCCGGTGGCGGCCCTCGCCCTCACCGATCTCGGCGACCAGGCGCGCCGGCTTGGCTTCCACGACCTTGCCGATCATGCCGTTCTTGACGCCGAGCGAGCCCTCGTTCTTCAGGAAGACGATCTGGTCACCCGGCGCAAACCGGCGCTCGCCGTCCTCGGTCCGGAAGGCATGTCCCGCTTCGACGAGACCGCGCTCGACAAGCCTGGCCCGCGCCAATTCATTCAGCGTGCGGACGTCGCGGCGCAGATGCGCCAGAATCAATGTCGACTTGGACGGATCGTAGTCGCGGTTCCAATCGGCGATGAGATTGTCGATCGCCTGCGCCTTCAACTCCGAGCCGAACAGACGTCCATGGTGACCATAGGCGGACAGGGCCTGCGCCGTCCGGCCACGGGCAAGATCGAGCGAGGCGTCGCGCATCCATTGCTGGCGCTGGCGATAGATCGTCTCGAGCTCGGCATAGCCGATGCGTTCGACGATCGCGCGAAACGCCGCCCCCGCTTCGATCGGCTGGAGCTGCTCCGGATCGCCGACCAGGACGAGCTTCGCTCCCGCCTTTGACGCTGTTTCGACGAACAGGCGACCATGCCGGCCTCGTCCAGGACAAAAACCGTTCTATCGTCGAGGCCGTCCCGACCGCTCTTCCATCGCAATTCCCAAGCGGCCAGCGTGCGGGATTCGATGCCCGCCTCCTTCTCCAATCCCTCGGCCGCCTTGCCCGCCAAGGCGGCGCCAACCACGCGGTAGCCTGCGGCCTCCCACACCTCGCGTGCGGCACGCATCATCGTGGTCTTGCCCGCCCCAGCACGGCCGACAACCGCCGCGATCCTCTCTCCGGACGCCAGATGCGCGATGGCGGAGCGTTGCTCGGCCGAGAGGTTGCTGTGCCCCGCGGACACGGCCGCGATGACCGGCGGCTTGACCGTGAACGCCGTGCCGCCCGAGAGATGGACCGCGCGCCGTGCCATTTCCGCTTCGAGCCGGATCAGCTCGCGGGTGGTGTATTTTGCCGGCGCCCGCGCGCCGGTGTCGAACTCGACAGATTCTCCTTCGAGTCGGAGCGCATCGGGGCTTTGCAGCACCCGCGCCATCAAGTGCTGGAAGGTCCCGGCATCGTCGACATAGCGATGCAGGAGCTTGCCGACGTCGCGCTCATCGAACACACTCTTTTCCCGCGAAATCATGTCGAGCACGATCTCCGGACGGCGCTGGATGCGCTTCAACGTCTCGGCCCGGTTCTCGTCGAAGACACGCAGCCGTTCGAGGTTGGGATCGCGTCCCTCGCGCTCCGCCCGGCGCTGGATGGCCTTGGCCGCGACGCCGATATGGGTGGTCGGCACGACGTCGATCCCGCGCTCGGCGTAGGACCGCCCATCGACCCGTATCTCGTGCCCGTTCAGGGCGAGATGCTGGTTTTGCAGGTCGAGCCAGCCATTGC
>NZ_JBVAPG010000286.1:0-5584 GCF_055413685.1 Bradyrhizobium sp. LeoA1Lang
AAACGGCTTCATTCGCCGTCAGCCCGGCGTTCCCCGAAGCATCGAGATTCTCCTGCCACCCGAAAACTTGCCGATCCTCGAATGGCTCGGTATCAAAACGTCAAAATCACTGTGATGAACCACTAGGTTGCCAAGCAGCTTTTCGACATAGAAGTGATTGCGATACATCGCGGTCAATGCCAGCGTCTTCTCCGCCCCGCCTGGGTACGACCTTGAAGCTCATGAAGCTAAGGCACTGTCCGCCATATGGGGAATTATCGACATCCCGGACGGGATCGAACAGCGAAAGCTCGAACTTGTTCAGAGCTCGCACGTCCTCACTCTTCAGGCGCGCAACGATGTCCCAAAGCTGATTGGGCGCGTCACCCTCGGCCACCGGATATTGAATCATGCGCTCGAAATAATACCCGGACCAACGCTCGCTTCGGCGAACTTTCTTCAGAACATTGTCGCGGAAAATATCGAAGAAGGCGGGAGCGCCATAGCGGTGATAGAGGCCGGCCGGAAAAATGGTGTTCGCCACCGTCTCCACGGACTTCTCGTAGGCAGAAAGAAACTCGTCGACGATTGCGATCCGGGAGTCTCCCAGAGTCGCATTGGCGATCGGATCCACGACGTCAATGATCACGTTGTAGGCCGAGTGGCCCGGTCGGGCATCGACGGCGCGCACGGCTTCGCGCCAGGCGCTCGCGCAGTCAGGCTGCGATGGGATCGGCAGGTACATCGACCTCCTCCAACAAGGTTGCGGCCGCATAGATGCGTGGGCCAAGGAACCGCTCGGTAAGCCAGCCGTAGCCCGCATCGCCCCAGCTCGGCCCCCAACTATTGCGCACCAACACGGCACGCTGGCCGTCGACCTTCCCATAGCCGACCGCCACCACCGCGTGGCGGCGGTCAGGCTCGGGTTGCTCGCCGGGCGATGGATCGACGACACCTTGAGGGTTACGCTGATAGAAGGCGCGCGACAGCATCGTCAGGACGATCACCGGGCGCCCTTGGTCCAATTCCTGAATGACGTGGTCGATCGAGTGGGTAGCGACCGCGCCATTGCGGCCGAACAGCTTGCCGATCTCGCGCGGCGGCGCCCATGACGCCGCAACTGCGGGCGTTGCGGATAGATAGGGCCAGCTGCTTTCTTCGGGTTGCCCATCCTTGCGAAGCGCCTCTAGCATCGAAGACAGGAGCGCGCCCGTGTCCGGCGCCCGGCCGGCGCGCCGCTGCGCCTGATAGAAGGCATATTCGCAGGACAACGGCGCCCAGCCCTCACGCAGAGCGGCATGTGCATCGCTCGCCGCGAAGGCAAGGCAGGTAGGGCGCGCGCCTTGATTGCGGGCGGTGCCGAAAGAAGCCCGCAGATCGACAGAGATCGTGATGTCGCTCATGCCGCCTCAAGCAGGCTCCGCCGCTCAGCGCGCGAAAGCCCCTCTTGCTCGGGGCCGGTCAGATCGACTTCCACCGCAAGGGTCGAGAGCGGGGGATCAGGATCCCAAGGGCGGCGTTCGTCGATGGCGAGGCGTCCTCGATAGGTGTTCGGTGGCGTAGCTGTCACGCGCCTAATGACAGGGCCGCCAACGCCATCGGCGTCAATCGCTTGCAGATCATCGCGAACGACGGCGAAGCCGCTCTCCTTGAGCTGATCGATGTCCCAGAGATAACCTCCACCGCTGTGTTCCTCGAGCTTGAGGACGAACAGGTCATTGCGGCTTCCATCGATTCGCGCCCCCGCGTCGCGCTCGGTGAGCAGCCAGACATCCCCCCGGTAGTCTTGCGGCTGATAGGCCTCCAGCAAGGCGACCTTCATCTCACGCGGCTGAGTCCGGAGAAGCTCCCGAGCCAGCGCTTGCTGGATGAAGCCGTGGCGGGCAAGTGTCCAGCAGACCGCCTCGTAACTTGCCCCCATTCGCAACGAGAGCTGATAGACAACATTCGGCCGACGGAAATCGAGAACGGTCCAACCCTGGCGAGCGGCATGCCAAGCGACCAGCCAGCGGGGCATCATGAACTCGACCGCGAATGCGTTGGCCTCGACCTCCTGGAAGTCGCCGCTCGGCTGCGCCTGCAGTGGCATTCGCCGCAGGATGTTGTCGTCGTCCAGGCTTGGTTGGTGTTGTAGGCGAAAGTGGCCCAGTTCGTGGGCAGCGGTGAAGCGTTGGATGCTCATCGGGCGCTGGGTCGTGACGAGGACGCCCGGTACAGGGTCGCTCAGATAAGCGCCGAGGAGCCCTTGAAGGGGCCGTACGAGTAATGGCAAGTCCAACGCGTGGATTGTCGCGAAGATGTCGACGTTACCGCCGGCCGCCTCAATCTGCTGACGCAGGCCGCGTTGCTGATGCAGCCGCGCCGCGGCCATCGTGCCAGCGCGGACAGCGCTCGGATAATCTGCGGCCACCATCGATCAGCCTCGTGGGGCGCGCGACCGTGCGCGCAGGTATTCGGCGAACCGTCCAAGTTCGGTGCGATCCTGCTCCGACAGGTCGGCCGCCTGCCGGGCCAGATGCGCCACATCGATTGGCAGGCTCGCGGCAGCGTCCTCTCCGGTAAAGTATCCCACCGGCTGGCGGTACAGTTTGGCCAGGCGCGCCAGTTCGATCGCCTCGACGCGACGTTGACCATTCTCAATGTCAGTGAGGGCTGTTCGCGGGATTTTCAGGTAGGCCGCGACTTCCTCCTGCTTGAGACCGAGATACTTACGAGCTTCGCGTAGCCGATCGCCCAGGCGCTGGCGCGCTTCGTCATCACTATCCTGATGAACTGCAAGACCGGTCATGGCTTCGCTCCTTTCTTCTTCGTCCACTCTTTCTCCAAACGGGGTAGTAGCTGCCCGAGTGCGCTGTCGACCGAAGTGTATCCACCTGCCCGGACGACGCTTTCAGGCAGCTCGAACCCGACAATCGGCTCAACTGCGCATAGGATTGAAACGATCACCAACGAGTCCACGTGAACGGATGCTTTGGCGATATCTGCCGGAGCCGCAGGCAAGGTCATGCCCCTAATCGATGCCTCAATTTTCACGGCCTCGACCAATTCGTCGCGCAGTTTTGCCTCGACGGCGGCCAAGGGGAACGGCACAATCTTGACGGGCGGCGGGGCGAGTGTGGTGGCTACCATCGCTGTGTCTTTCTAGGACCAACAGCGAGTATAATGTCTGATTTCCCGACATGCAACAGCTATAATCCCTCTCGGTCGAGGGCGCATCAGCGCCCGAGGCGGTGCAGTCGGAAGAGCTTTTCGAAGAAATCGGTGTTCCTCGGTTCAGCGCCCTCGCCGACCAGCTCATTCGCTCCGAATCGGTAGACCTCATAGCCGGCGAGCCGCAACTTGCGGTCAGCCGATACCATGTCAGCATAGGCCTCCAACGACGGATGACCATTCTCGGAGAAATGATGCTTTCCATCCACGTCGAGCACGATCCGTTGGCTCTCGGAGAAGGGCCGATGCGCTTTCTTTGGCAGCCGACCTAGTGAACGGTCCGGATTTTCCCGGAAATCCGCCGGAGATAGCCGAGCGATACGGATGTCGACCAGACGCATCAATTCGGCTATCGCCTATCTCGCCAACCGGGATCTCGTTGTGGAGAGCCAGGCGTTGGGTACGCATCCTTGGGGTACTACCTGGATTCGGAAGACTGATGCGACCCACCGGTTCGTAAAGACCAGAGCGGGCGACAAAATCTTCAGAGACAGCGCGGACGGCCACGGGCGATCTGGCCTTGCCAAATCATGGTGCCTCCATCATCGGGAACAGCTCCCAACAGGGGGGTGCCTCCCGTTTAAAAGAGAAACTGGAAGACAATGACGAATACCGTAGCGGTCGGCGATGAATTACGGGATCATGTAATTTTGCTTTTGGAAGCCCGCGGCTACAGGGTAGAGCGTGAGGTTCGTTTTGACACCAAGAGAATAGATGTAGTCGTTCACATTGAGGACCAACCGGTTGAACAACGTTTCGCGATCGAATGTCGCAACCTCGATCGCAATTTGGGTCAGGACGATGTTGAGCAGGTCTACGCTGCCCATCTCTCCCTGATCAATCAACGAAAGATCGATGGCGTATGGATTGTGGTCAGGCGCGACTTTTCACCAGAAGCGCGCAACTATGCACGGAATCAGTTTGGCCTGACTCTTTTTTCTATCGCAGAGTTTGAGGAGCAACAGTTTCGTTTTCGTCGCTATGTGCGCCAACTTATGGAAATGTTCTCCGAGGAGGACTTGGAGCACTACTACATCCCACAACGGTTCGGTGACGGAGCACTACTGTCTGAGCGCGTTCTGAGCTGGGTGGACGGAGACGACTCTCGCCCCATCGCAATTCTCGGCGGTTATGGGATGGGGAAGACCTCGTTTTGCAAGTATTTGGTTTCCCTTCTGGGCAAGCTATATCTCGACAATTACAGCCATCGCGTTCCTATCTACATTCGGCTTTCCGAGATTGCGAAAGAGCAGGACTTGGACGGCCTCGTGTCGAAAATGCTGGCTTCGCGTTATCGACTTGCGAACTACAATTTTCAGGACGTTATGAGCCTGAACAAGCGCGGCAAGTTCGTGTTCATCTTTGACGGCTTCGACGAGATGAAGCATGCGCTGACTTGGGAGCAATTCACGTTCAATTTCAAGCAAATTAACCGCACAGTGACTGGCAACTCACGTGTGATTATCGCGGGCCGGCCCAACGCTTTTCTCTCTGACGCGGAACATTCTTGGGCGCTTCGGGGAACGAAGATATCGGGCTACCGCAATTGGCGCATGCCGGACAGCCAGGATTTTCTCACGACGAGTTGACCTGAGCCCCTGAACTTCCTCCAAAAATGGGTAGAATCCGTCCACCTTGAGGGAGACGGAGATGAAGCAGTCGAGGTTCACGGAAGAGCGGATCATTGCGGTGCTGCGGGAGCACGAGGCAGGATCGAAGACCGGTGATGTTTGCCGGAAGCACGGGATCAGCAGCGCGACGTTCTACAAGTGGAAGGCCAAGTATGGTGGCCTGGACGTATCCGAAGCTCGACGCCTCAAGGTCCTTGCCGACGAGAATGCGAAGCTGAAGAAGCTGTTGGCCGAGGCGATGCTCGACAACGCCATGCTAAAGGACCTCAATTCAAAAAATTGTATGACCCGCCCCGCCCGTGCAAGGGTCGTTTCGATCAGGACGATGCAGTCTGCACAAATGTATCCGGCCTCTTGCAAGTGGGCCGCTGTTGCGGCCAGGCCATGATGAGATCCGCGCGTGCCGTTCCCAGATAAATGGTCCGGGCTCAAAACCCGCTTTTTTGCACAGGGCTTACGGCGCGCCGATCGACTGTCTCGTCATCACTTTCACGAGCCTCGCAGTCTGGAACAAACGGGATCAGCTAAAGGCCGGATCCCGCCGTTCGTAGCTTGCGCCGGGCTTAGTCATCACTACCCATGCGATCCGCGCAATCTTTGCCGCCAAGGCGACGGTGACCTTGTTGGTGTGCATGCGGGGGATGTCCCGATCGCTGTTGAACTACGTCGGGCCGACGTTGCCGGAATGAATGTTACGCGGCCCTTGTGACATGGGCAACGGGCTTGATCGTCATGGGATTGTGGTGAGCTTGAAGGGCCGCACG
>NZ_JBVAPG010000287.1:0-5526 GCF_055413685.1 Bradyrhizobium sp. LeoA1Lang
TTGACCACATGCCCACAGCAACTGCAGCAGACAGCGTCTCTGGCTGCGTGATAGAAAGGGATCAGGAGCGGTCAGTTTCCAACTAACAAACCGGTTCAAGCGGTCCCGCTCCGCGGGTCCATTTCAGCTCGACGAAGAGCTTTCAGCACGAGATGGTGGCGTGGCGTCGGAGGAAACCTGGGCGACCACTGGCACGCCAGAGGCCGCCAAGAGCTTGATCGACACGCTCCAGAAACTTTCAGCAGAGACCATCCAGTCGTGCCTCTTGGCAAGTTCTTTTCACCTATCGCCTTCAAGAAGCGCCTCAAGGATTTCCTCAATACCCCAATGCCGGTGTTCTGGAACGTCGAGAAATGATTGCGATGAACGCAGACCGTTCGTTCGGACCGTAAGACCATGGCAGGGAACAGTCCCATTTACGATTATCTGGTCATTGGCGGCGGCTCGGCCGGCGCGGTCATCGCGTCGCGGCTGAGGGAGGCCCACGGCCTTCGTATTCTCCTCATCGAGGCTGGATCCAGCTTCGATGAGGAGACACTTCCTCCACACGTGAGGTCACCCTACCCGGGCCGCGCGTACTTCGACAGACATCTCACCTGGGAAGGCTTGACGGTCAGGCTTACGGGAGAGGCTCGGCGCTCGAATCGACCAGAAACCCCCTATGAACAGGCTCGAGGCTTGGGCGGCGGCTCGCTGATCAACGGCATCGGATCGAACCGCGGATCACCGGACGACTACAATCATTGGCGGGAGGCCGGCGCCAGCGGATGGGGCTGGGACGACGTCCTACCCTATTTTCGTAAACTCGAAATGGAAGCGATATATTCGAGCGATGGTGTCCTGCACGGGACCGACGGTCCATGGCCTATCACTCATATCGATCCTGCAAGCTTCTCTGGCTTTACCCAGGCCATCCATGACGCTTTTTCATCATTTGGATACCAGAGACGACAAGATCAGAACGGCATCTGGCAAGACGGTATCTACCCGACCGCAGTCAACCTTGATAGTGCCGGGCACCGCGCCACGACCGCAACGACGTATCTGCGCGACGAAGTGAGACGAAGGCCGCAGCTCGAGATCCGTTGCAATACGCTTGCCACCCGACTCATTGCCTCGGATGGCGCGGTGACTGGAGTGGAATTAATGGATGAAGGCGGAAACCTTCAGATCATACGCGCGCACGAGACGATCGTCTGTGCCGGTGCGCTCCAAACGCCGACACTCCTATTGCGTTCCGGGATTGGTCCGGGAGCAGATCTCGTCAATCTGGGCCTTACAGTCGTGGCCGATCGGCCTGGTGTTGGTCGAAACCTGATGGAACATCCCTCCATCGGTGTTACGGCGCTCATCACTCCGGAAGCGCGTCTGCCGGCCGGTGAGAACTACCACATTCAAAGTCTGCTTCGATGGACGTCCGCTCTCGAAGGCACTCCCGCCGGCGACATGCACACCGGCATCGTCGCCCGCGCAGGCTGGCATGCCGTCGGAGGTCAGCTTGCCAACCTGTTCTCATGGGTCAACAAGTCATATTCCACGGGCCACGTGCGGCTGCGGTCCGCCGACCGCCGAACGCCGGCTCAGATTGAGTTTAAGATGCTTTCCGACGTCCGGGATCTACGCCGTCTGGCCGACGCGTTTCGGCTGTCCGCCAGAGCCGTGACGCACCCAAGGCTTGCGGACGTCGTCTGGGGTGCTGTGCCATCAACTTTCTCGGCACGAATAAAGAAGCTGCTGGCTCCCAGCCTCCGAAATCGCATGATCACCGATTTCGCAGCGCCTCTCATCGATCGCAGCGATCTTGTTCGTCAGCAGCTGGTGCGCATCATCCAAGGGGATACGCCATCACTGGCCCGGCTCTTGAAGGATGATCACGAGCTGGACGAATTCCTCAAGCATAATGTTGGCGGGGTCTGGCATCCCTGCGGAACAGCTCGAATGGGATCACCCGACGACCCGATGGCGGTGACCGCTTCCGATGGCCGCGTATACGGCATGGATGGACTAATCGTTTGCGACGCGTCGCTAATGCCGACAATCCCCTGCGCCAATATCAACGTTCCGGTCCCGATGATGGCAGAGAAGATAGCCGACAGTCTCAAGGCCTCATACAAGAGGAGCCTGATATGATCAGTCAAATCGTACGTCGGCTGGTCTGTGCTGTTCCTGTCCTCGTTCTCGTGGGATTCATCGTCTTTTCGATCCTCTATATGGCGCCAGGTGATCCTGTGGTTGTCATTGCCGGCGATCGTGCGAGCCCTGAGGATATCCGACACGTCCGAAAGATGCTGGGCCTTGACCGACCGTTCCTGGTTCGATTTGCAGAGTGGTTCTGGCACGTTCTTCACGGCGACCTTGGTCATTTCGTGCTCAACGGAGCATCGGTCACCGGCTTAATTCTGGACCGGCTTGGAGCGACATTGTCGTTGATGCTGTGAAATGGACCCGCGGAGCGGGACCGCTTGAACCGGTTTGTTAGTTGGAAACTGACCGCTCCTGATCCCTTTCTATCACGCAGCCAGAGACGCTGTCTGCTGCAGTTGCTGTGGGCATGTGGTCAACGCGGCAGCGTTGTCCACCATGTCCACAGCCTTCGCGGCCTGCATCCGTTCGCGCCAGACCGCCATCGGGGTGCGATAGCCGTGCGCCTGATGAAGGCGACGATCGTTGTAGAAGGCGATCCAGCTTGCGACCCCTGCCTTGGCCTCGCGGCCGTCGGCATAGCCTCTGAGATAGATGTCCTCATGCTTGTTCGTTCACGCCCTGAAGAATGCTGGCGTTCCGATCATCACCGTCATTGGAATTGGCGTGGCTCTCTTGATTGGAGGCGCCGTGGTGACCGAAACCGTGTTCGCCATCCCAGGGCTCGGTCGCCTGACTCTCGATGCAATCGCCATGCGGGCCCGATCATCCAAGGAGTGGTCCTGGTTTTCTCGTTCGCGTACGTGATCGTCAATCCGATCATCGATATCTCGTATGTATTGGTCGATCCGCGGATCCGTTATCGATGACCGTATCCTCCAAAATGATTCAACTCGAAAGCAGGCCAATGCTTTTATGGCGACGGCATAAGCTGATCGCCATAGGGGCGGCCTCCTCTCTCTAACGGTCGCTTGCGCGCTCTTGGCACCCGTCCTGGGAACAACGGATCCCACTATCTTCGCCCCAATGGACCGCTTGAAGCCCCCCAGCACCATGCATTGGTTCGGAACGGATATGGTCGGCCGGGACGTCTATTCTCGCGTGATATTCGGCGCACGGATTTCGCTGGTCGTGGGCATTTCGGTCGCCGCCATCAGCAGCAGTCTCGCTCTGGGCCTTCTGTCCGGCTCTGTCCCGCGGCTGGACAGTCTTATCATGCGCTTGGTTGATGCCATGATGGTGATTCCGTCCGTGCTGCTGGCGATCGCCCTATGGCACTCTGGAACCGCTCTTGGGAGTGTGGTGTTGGCTATCAGCCTAGCCGAGATGCCGCGAACACCGCGAACACCGCATTGTCCGGGGCGCGATTCTATCGCTATGAGGACAGCAGCGCCGCGGACTGAAGGCGGTGCAGGTTTTCGCTGAGCACTCGGATTGCCGAAGTGCGGTGCGCGGCCAGCCCCCGGCTGGCCACGCCGATCGGTCTATTATAGATGCCGCGAACGCTGCTTCCGATTCTTCCGAGCATCGGAACAAGACAAATCGCCCTTTCTGGATCTTCTAGACTCAGCCTCTTGTCTCTGACTTCTTGTATGGATTCGGTTCGCTAGCGGTCCGATAGTCATCCAGATTCCCGCCCAGAAACAGTACCTCGCGCTCCTCAGTTGGGGTATCACCCACCCATGCTAGATTGGGTTCATCACTCTCAGTCCCGTCCTCAAGAATCCTGACGATCTCTTCGGACGTCCAAGTGGCGGCCCTGGGCACCGTGTAGGTGTGCAACTCATTCGCGTGTTCCGCGATTGCTTTCGCGCCATACTCGTTGGCATCGTCCGGCGAAAGGAGCAGTTGTGAGGCGTCCTCGGACAGTGATACAAAAGGCGAACAATTGGTATTCCCCCTCATGTGCTCTGCCGCCGCGCGACCCAGATCAAGTTGTTGCCCTCCCCAAATATTCCAGGGGGCGGCGTCGTAACGCAAAGACGCCATGGAACGCAAATGGTCCATCGCGCTCTGACGGTCCAGCACATGTGGCTTGCAATGGCCGGCGTCGTTTTGGAAACGCTGCAGCTCCGCATACGACGATGCCACCACGTCATCGAAAACGCGGCTGCGATCGACACTGCCGGGTGACGGCCCAGTCGCTGTTGACCACTGTGCTGATTTTTGCGCAGCCAGCTCGATTTCTCTTCTGAGCGCCGCAACGTTCGCGCAGGTCAGCGTTGCGGCAAGTTCAGCGCGCGTTCTGACAAAGGTTGCAGCTGCGCACCGTTCGTTCTCCTGGATAGCCTGCGCTCTCATATTGCCTTCCGTGTCAGTCCGGGACGATCCGGCCCCGAGTGCATCTGATGTTTGGAGGATTGGCTGAGGCTCTCCAAGCCGCTGCTCAAAGTCTGCTTGCCCCGTTTCTTCCTGTTGCGGCTCGACGTAATTCGTCCAAGCGGCGGATGGGTTGATGTTGTTAAGCGGGTCCATTCCATTCTCCCTTTGGCAGCCTTGTCGATACCAATCGGACGAAGTTGATTCGATTTGAGCGGGTCACAAGAGTCGGAGAGCCCGAGACGCGCGCAGTGTCTATAAAACGGATATGAGCGCCAAAGGATCTCATAATGAGCACCACTAACAGAAATCAAATGCTGATCCAGCTATTTGACTCCTGGATCAATACTTCTTTTCAGGAGTTCCTCAGTCGAGTTCGCATCTGATTCCTACCCAGGAGTAGAGGACCGTAAAGACTTCCGCGCAACGTGGTCAGAACAGGCAAGGGGGCCCAGCCGGAGCTTGAATTCGAATGTCGGCGGGGTTTGCGTATGGCAGAGAACCGCCGCGGCAGGAGGAAAACCTCACGCGCTTTGCTTATTCGGGTGATTTTTCAAAGGGTCCATGTCGAACATCTGGTGGGGACAACTGCATCCTCTTCGGCAGGCGAACCTAAGAACAATCGCAAGCCAAGAATCTCGAAGCGCCGGCGCCAATCGATTGTCCCAGCGAGATTACTCGTAGGTCAGAAATATAGGCGACATCTGGATGCTTGAAGAAGGAACGCAGCAAAGCTGGTCGGTTGCCGATGTCGGCGAGCTGGGTGCGGACTCGGTCTTCCAATTTCTCGCCTGCGCGCAGCGGCCGGCGTGCATTGCCAGTGCGCTTGGCATGGCTCCATACGAGGCTCCATACGAGCTCGTCGGGATTCAAATCCGGGGCATATCCCGGAAGAAAGTGCAGCGTCAGCTTTCCCTGCGTGCTCGCCACGTAGTCCGTGACCACCGCCTTCTTGTGCGCGGGTAGCCCGTCCACAATCAGATGCAGCGCTTTCTTGCGGCGATACATCAGCTTCTTGAGCAGGTCCACGAACAGCTCGCCAGACAGTGCGCCCTTGTACGTCGC
>NZ_JBVAPG010000288.1:0-5524 GCF_055413685.1 Bradyrhizobium sp. LeoA1Lang
TTGATCAGGCTCGGCAAACGAGCCGCGTCACGCACGGGCTTGGACCTGGATAGCGACGCTTCGGAGGGACTGCTGATGCATTGCGATTGATGGCCTTGACACGAACCATCCCATGTGAGGTTCTGGCAGGCTTCGACACCCGCCTCGATACGCCGCCTATCTCAGTCCGTCATCACCCAGTTTCCCGCATAGCTCCGTGTCCGAGGCGCGACCGCCAATTGCCAAGTATCTGGCCTTCTACAATCAGGGACGCCCTCACTCGAGCCTTGACGGGCGCACGCCCGACGAGGCTTACTTCGGCACGCAAGCTATGGGTGATGGCCGCATGACCGTCGCCGACGATTTTGTCGTCGCTCTGGTCGGGCTACGCCCTCCCGACGCAACGACAAAATCGTAAAGCCCCGCGTTCAGCATAACCCGGCAGGAATCCACTTAAATCCACGGGGCGCTGTCCAAACCACCGGGGCCAGCTCTGAAGGAGGCATCATAAAGTCATCGGTTCGCCGAACACGCTCGGCCACTCGCCGAATGCCAGATTGGTGGTGACGAGGACGGAGGCGCGCTCATAAAGCCGGCTGACGGGGTGGAAGAGAAGCTGACCGCCGGACTTGGCAAAAGGTAAATATCCGAGCTCGTCCAGGACAATGAAGTCCATGCGGGTTAGATGCTTGGCAAGCCGGCCCTGTCGCCCGTTGCGGGTCTCGGTCTCGAGGCGGTTGACGAGGTCGATCACGTTATAGAAGCGGCCACGGGCGCCGGATCGGATGCAGCTTCGCGCGATAGCGATGGCCAGATGGGTGTTGCCGGTGCCCGTTCCACCGACCAGGACGACGTTGCGTTGCTGGGCGATGAAGCCGCCGCCGGCGAGATCATTGACAAGCGTCTGGTTGTTGCGGTCCGGGGCGTGAGTTGGCGGCCGAGCTCGGGCGCGAGTGATTCGAACTTCGCCCGCAACTCGTCGGTCAGGGCTCCTGCCTCTGCGTCACCTTGAAGCACCAGAGGAGTGAGTAACACCAGGAGCTCCGTTCGCTCTTTGGTTTGTTCAGTACGCCGGAATGCCGCTCCCAGAAGCGGAATGTTCATCAGCAAAGGAAGTCCGGAATCGGCGCGAGAGGTACTATCCTGCATCAACCCACCAATTGCTATCGTATCCCCGTTTCGGGTCGATACGGTGCTCTGCAGGCGACGTAGCGAAATCACAGGGGACTGGACATTGGTGAGCTTGTTCTTGTTCGCGGTGCTAACCTCCTGAAAAGTGTCGAGGGTGACACTGCCGCCAGCACCTATTCTGGGTGTAACAGCCAAAATTACTCCCGTGTCACGCAATTCGACGGTGCTGATGATCGGCGAGCTCTCGCTTGCCGGGGATTGGGACGATCGCGACAAGATAGGGACCTGCTCGCCGACCTGGATCCTCGCCGGCTGATTGTCGACCGCGAGAATGCGTGGGGCGGATACAACCTTAACGTCTGCCACCTCGCTGAGCGCGTGCAGCACAACGTTGGCACTTGTCCCGGGAAACACATAGGACAACCCACCTTTTGGAACGGCACCCAGGGGACGAGAGGACAGAAGATAGTCCACCCCGTATTCCAGGCCATCGTTTAGCCGGACCTCCGCGACAATCGCCTGGATGAGAACCTGACGCGGCTTGACGTCAAGACGACGGATTGCGGCATCGATGATCTTGGCATCGTGCGGTGCCGCCAGAATAACAAGCGCGTTCTGGCTGCGATCCGCCTGGATCCGCACCGGCGCCGACAAACCGAGACTGGCCGGGCCCACCACCGCTTCGTGCTTTGCTTGAGCGGTCCGCGTGTTCGAGCCGGAGCCTTCATTCGGCGGGCTGGGCTGGTCGGGGAAAAGGTCTGATCGACTGGCCAGACTTGAGACCGGCATCTTGCCGGACTCTTCGGTGGACTGTGCGGTAGCTGCTGTGACGCCCGGCTCAGCGCAGAAGAGTTGCGCCAGCACCTGAGCCACTTCCGTAGCCCTGCGGTACTTCAGTGGCCGCACGTGAACGTGTGCTGCTGCCTTTGACGTCCTGTCCAGCTTCTCGATTGTCTCACGCGCGTGCTGAAGTGCCGCAGGGTCGTCGGCAACTACAAGAATGCCATTCAACCGCTCTAGTGACGCAAATCGAACTCGCGGAGAGCCCCCAGCATTTTGATTGAATACAAAATTGAGGTCTTTCTCTACTGCGGCGGGACTTGCCTGAGCCAGGGTATACAGTGCAAAGGACTTGTGGAGCATGCTATCGATGTCCAACAGGCCTATTAGTTCACGCGCGGAACTAACGCCACCGGGCGAGCCGCTGATGGCAATGCCTCGTCGTCCGGGCGCAGGCGCCAAATGAACGTTTTCTTCGATGTTCGGTCGGATGACCTTGATGACATCGACCGGATCGACATAACGAACGGGAATTACGTTAACGTCGCCGCGCCCTCCGTCGGCGAGGTCAGCCAGGCGCGCCACCCTGACTCCCCGGTCAACTGCCGCCAGTCCGTAACCATACTTTCCCAGCACTTCGTCCAGCAGCCGCGGAACATCACTCGCCGGAACCTTGCCGGAAGTCCGGAGCGTTATCTTTCCCTCTACGCCTGGGTCGATCACAACGGCCATGGCCAAGATATTACCGACGACGTCATTCACGACCCGCCGAATATCAGCATTGACGTAGTCCAGACTGACGCGCGCGCTATTGGCGGTGACCGGTAGCCGCCGCTCCGAGGTTTCGGCAGGCTGGGCCGATGGCTGGGTCAACACTTCAAAGCCCCCCGCTGGCGATGCGCCCTCCGAGTATGTGTGTTCGGATACCTTCCGAATGCCGCTAGGCGGGTTCAGTAGAACACTGCGCTCAGCGGTCGAGCCGGAGCCTGCGCATCCGGTGAGGAGTAGACAAAGAAACGTGAGTATCGTGGGGCGCGCAGAGGGGCACACTCGCGGAAGATGTGCATTCATTCAATGTTTCCATGCGCCAGCGCAAAGCCATCCTCTAGAGCTTTGGCAGCGCGAGCGATGTTGGGCCTGGCGCTCAGAGGCGAAATTTTCCCGGGGAT
Organism: Bradyrhizobium sp. LeoA1Lang; assembly: GCF_055413685.1. Lineage (NCBI taxonomy): Bacteria > Pseudomonadati > Pseudomonadota > Alphaproteobacteria > Hyphomicrobiales > Nitrobacteraceae > Bradyrhizobium > Bradyrhizobium sp. LeoA1Lang. Next base: position 3,060 of record NZ_JBVAPG010000288.1, read on the forward strand.
AAGACGAATAGCAGCCTGATGATTCTTCCGAGTGTCAGTACCGGAGACCCGCCAAGCTGCAAATTAATATATCGATATGTGTCGATAACGGGAGATGATGGGCGGCGAGCGCTCCGTGCCTTGGCACATCGATGGTCGTCTGGAAGACCAGGAGCGGCATTCACCACGCGGCAGGTCTCGATGAGTTGTTGCCAATCTTAGCTGTTACAGGCGAAGCGCGAGATCGCGGACGCAAACCGGACCACGACGTCGAGCCTCTGGCTCTCCCGCAGCAGAACTCGAGCGGGGGGCAAGCAGAGCTATCGCCAAATCTTGGTGACGGCGGGGCCGGTCAGGCGGCGGCGGTTATGGGCTGACGGTCGGCCGGCTTGGCGATGACCTCGATCCCGTCATTGAATGTCACGCCAAGAGCGAGTTTTGGCAACTGGTTGTGGCCATCGAGACGGCGCCAGCTTTTCTGTGCGCCCTCGACCGGTTTGAAGACCATGGCGAGCGCGGTCCCGTTCGACAGACAACCCTTCGATCGGATGGTGCGGTGACGCACGGTGGCGAAGGTGCTTTCGATGGGGTTGGTAACCGGTATGAGATGTCTCGGTGCCAACGTTCCGCTGCGGTGTTCTGCATCGTGGCGTATGCGCCATTCGTGGCGCGGGTGATTATCGCCAATCCGTTGTGACGTGAGCCTGGGCGATCGCCTTCACCTGCCCTTCGTCGTCTTACGACCATTTTTGGGTCAGAGTTTCGCTCCCGTTGCGATATCGATGAATCGCGATAATCCGCGCCACATGATCAGATTCCCTGGTGGCGGATCGTTGGCGCGGGCGAGATAGCCGCCGAGCCTGGCGATCTTGATGAGATAATGCGACAATGTCTTTCGTTGTGTGCTGACTGGATTCTTGTCTTTGACGAGCCGATCAAGCAATTGGATTTCAGCTTTGGTCAGCGCAAATTCCGGTGAGGCATTTGGCGCTGAACGATTGAGCATCGTCATCCAAAAAATGCGCCAGCTCACAATGCAGAACACCGAGATCAGATTCGTCAATCGCTGAGCAGTCCGCAGTTGCGAGTCCTCCGCCCTACAGCCGGATTTGAGTATCTTGTGGAAGACCTCGATCTTCCATCGCAGGGAATACCATTCGAGTTTCTCGATCGCATCCCCGCGCGATTGCACCGGAAGGTCGGTCAGGAGTTTCCATTCAATCTTCTTTCTGTTCTTTGGCGCTCCTCTTTCATCAGCGTGGATCACTGTCAAAGTCAAAGCTGGATACCGCGACTGCTTGCCTATCGGTGGCAGAATACGGATTTTACGATACCGGATTTCAAGAATAGCCTGGTCTGGATTGCCCTTGCTATCCTGGACTTGGATCCGGTGGAGACCTTTGACCACGACCTCGTCCATTATCGTTGCAACGGTATGATCGCCATCGCCGGCCAGGCGATTGACACAGGTCCTTACCAAGAAATGCGTTCCAACCTCTTGGGCGGCGCAAAACAATTCATAAATATCGGCCTCACGATCACCGATATGGATGCACTGCGATGGCTTCTCGAAAAGCTCCGTGGATTGCTTGAGGTTCTCCAGCCACCGAATGCTCTCCTTGGTTTCAATGGGGATCCGTGTCAGGTTGACCTCGCGCCTGAGCGCAGCGACCCCTCTGAATTTCTTTCTGGTCCAGAACTTCACAGCGCTGAGCCCCAGTGGAAGCCCATCGAGGGTCACCGCGAGGCTCGAATGCATCAATATTCCGCATGTCGTGTACGTTTGGGGTTTTCCGTCCAATCTTCGAGAGTTGCTTTTGGGGATGCGCTTAATCATCCCGATCAGATCCGGGCGCTCCCTTTGATAGGTGAATTCGGTCGTATCATGCAGGACAAGAACAGGTCCTTTCGCAGCCGCGATACGTTCCCGCGTCGATTTAAAATGACCAGATAGGATGTCGGCCTCGCTTACTCGTTCATTGGAGAAGAAACGATAGGCCGCCTTGGTATTCGCCCAGTCTTGGCAAACCATCGGAATGCTCTGTCCGATGTCTCCACCAATCTGCTTCAGCAGCATGCGAAATCTCTCGCCAAGCCGAGCGTCCTGGAATTCGCACAGCGCAGCTTCACGGTCAAACCAGGTCACCGCGTCAGACGCCAACGGATGCGCCTTATCCCGGGCGCGTGAAGTCAGTCCCATAGAGCACCTCTTCTCGAATCAGGTGCTCATCAAAGAATCATAAGCCTTTCTGGCGACTCAAGTTTTTCGACTCAGCGCACCTCAAAAAATGTGGGTAATCGTAAGCTTCGTCGTATGCGTACGACCAGCACGCGCTCGGAATACTGCAATAGCAAGCGCCGAGCGATGAGCATATCGCCTTCGCATCTGATGAGATCGCCACCGAAGTCGCGGCCAATGCGGACGGACACGCGGCGCAACACTGAGTACTTGCACGGCGTCATGCGGATCGAGGAACTCGCTTCCT
>NZ_JBVAPG010000289.1:0-5429 GCF_055413685.1 Bradyrhizobium sp. LeoA1Lang
TGCTTCGACGTATCCATTCCAATGCGGATAATCTGCGTCACGGACGGCTCCCTCGTTTGAGATTTCGACAACCTCATTCTGGCACAACTGATGCCGTAGGGGGCCGTCCACCCCATCAACCACAGGATCGCGTTGTTGTGCGAGACGCTTGTGGCCTCAGCACCAGAAACAACTGACATTCGTGGTTATGGGTCCCGGGTCAAGCCCGGGACGACGTAAACAATTACTAGCCTGACTTGCCTCAGTGCGCCTTGGCGCGCGGCTTCTTCACCGCGGGCTTCGCGGCAGCACGAGGCAATACGGCTTCGCGGCCGGCGGTGAGGATCTCGTCGGACAACTCGCTATTGCCGGCGATGCGGGACATCACGACGGTTCCCATCATGGTCGCGAGCGCTGCCATCGCCTGCTTGCGTGCGGCCTTCGGCGGCACGTCCAGAATCTGGTCGGCCATCATATCGATCATCCGCTCCAGCTTGGCGGCGAACGCCTTGCGGGTCTTCGGGCTTTCGCGGGCGATCTCGGCGCCGAGCGAAGGAACCGCGCAGCCGCGGCCGGGATCGTCGCGGTGCGTCGTGGTCAGATAGGAATCGACGATGGTTGCGAGCCGCTTCTCCGGCGGCATCTCCTCAACGATCTTGCGCCAGCGCTCGTTGGCGCGATCCATGGCGTAGCCGAACGCCTCGATCACCAGCGCCTCGCGGGAATCGAAATGGGCGTAAAAGCCGCCATGGGTCAGTCCGACCTCCTTCATCAGGTCGGCGACGCCGATGCCGTGGGCGCCGCGTTCGCGCAGTCTGACCGAGGCCTGCTTCACGATCCGCTCGTGGGTCTCCGCCTTGTGTTCTTTCGAATAACGCATGGGGGTCTCATTGGATGTTTCCGGTCATATAATAGCATCAAGACGTAAAGAAAGCTGTAGCTATTTCAAATTCGCGCCACCAATCATGGCGAAGGTCGCGGTAGAGTGCACTGCAAGATTGCCGGCGCCGTCGCGGACGAAACCTTCGGTGTAGCTGTTTTGGCGGCCGAGCTTGATGACCTTGCCCTCGGCGCGGATCGTGCCTGAACGCACCGAGAGCGGTCGCAGATATGTGAGCTTCAGGTCGAGCGTAACAGAGGTCTGGCCGGCGGGGAGCATGGTCGAGATCGCGCAACCCATGGCCGTATCGAGCAACGCCGCGGCGGTCGCGCCGTGCAGGAGACCGATCGTGTTCTCGAGGCTCTCCTCGGGATCAAGTTCCATCACGATCCGGCTGGGCTCGACGACCGCCATCCGGAAACCGATCAGCTTGGCGAACGGCGGCGGCGGCAGGACACCGTCGCGAATCCCGCACATCGCTTCCATGCCCGACATCGCGGCAGCGACCTTCGCGGTCGGTCCAGGCGCCTGCCAATTCACCACTCGCTCGCGGCGGGACGCTGGCGAGAGCAGATCGGCAGTATCGGCGAAGGCCATGGCAAACTCCTTTTAGGTGAGATTAAATGATATTCATCATTCTATTGTACGCACCGCTGCATCGCAACAGGGGTTGCGCGGCGGCTTGACAAGCGCCGCCATTGTCCGGGAAGTGGCTGGATGTCCCCTGCCCCGAGATGATCCCATGGAAATGCTCAATCCCCATTGCGGCGTCGACCGCGATTCCCGCGGCGTGGTCCGCCTCACCGTCCGCAACGCCGGCTCTCTGAACATCCTGAGCTCGGCCGTCACCGATGGCGTCCGCGAAGGGTTCGAAAAGCTTGCCGATGACCGCGACATCCGCGCGGTAATCCTGGCCGGCCAGAGCGAGAAGAGCATGATCGGCGGCGCCGATATCAAGGAGATGGCCAAGCTTGAGCAGAAGTCGGCGGAAATCTTCATCACGCGGTTGCGCGACCTCTGCGAGGCCGTGCGCCGGTTTCCGGCACCGGTGATCGCGCGAATGCCGGGCTGGTGTCTCGGCGGCGGGCTGGAAGTGGCCGCGGCCTGCGATTTCCGGATCGCAGCGCATGACGCGAAGTTCGGCATGCCCGAGGTGCGCGTCGGCATCCCCTCGGTGATCCATGCGGCGCTGTTGCCGAGGCTGATCGGCTGGAGCCGCGCGCGCTGGCTGGTGATGACCGCTGAGAACATCGACGCACCGACTGCGCTCGCCTGGGGCCTCGTCGACAAGGTCGCGAAACAAGGCGAGCTTGACGCCGAGGTCGAACACACCGTGGCGGCGCTGCTCGAATGCGGCCCCGAGGCGCTGCGCATCCAGAAGGACTTGCTGCGGCAATGGGAAGAACTGCCGCTGACGGAGTCGGTCAATTTGAGCGTGGGCGTGTTCGGGAAATCCTTCTTGACCGGCGAACCGCAGCGGCTGATGCAGGGGTTCCTGGGGCGGAAGCGCTAGTTGTCAGGCCCCGCGAAGGCGGGGCATCCAGTAACCACCGAACGTCGTTTTGTGGTTACTGGATCATCCGCCTTCGCGGATGATGACGGCGGTCCGGATGAAGCACGACAATTTCTCATGCGGGCGGGCGTTGCAATTTTTGCGGCGCATCATATGATCATCATCATGTGACCAAGAATCCTCCAGGGAGCCCGCCATGGCCAATGCCTTCGATCCCGTCGTCATCCTTTCCGCCGCCCGCACGCCGCTTGGCCGTTTCATGGGCGAATTGTCGCCGTTCAGCGCGCACAAGCTCGGTTCCCATGTGATCGGTGCGGCGCTGGAGCGGGCAAAGCTCGCACCTGAACGCGTCGATGAAGTGTTCATGGGCAATGTGTTGCCGGCTGGCCAGGGCCAGGCGCCGGCCCGCCAGGCCGCGCGCGGCGCCAAACTGCCCGATGCGACCGGCGCCACCACCGTCAACAAGGTCTGCGGCTCCGGCATGAAGGCGACCATGCTCGGCCATGACATCATCAAGGCCGGTTCGGCCGAGATCGTGGTGTCCGGCGGCATGGAGAGCATGAGCAACGCGCCCTATCTGCTTGCCAAGGCGCGAGGCGGCTATCGCGCCGGCCATGACCGCATCATCGACCACATGATGATGGACGGACTTGAGGACGCCTACGAGACCGGGCGCTCGATGGGCGATTTCGGCGAGGCGACCGCGGAGGCCTATCAGTTCACGCGCAAGGACCAGGACACTTACGCGATAGAGACGCTGACGCGGGCGCGTAACGCGGTCGAGAGCGGCGCCTTCAAGGCCGAGATCGTCCCGATCACGATCACGGAGAAAGCGGGCCCGCGCGTGATCGCCAATGACGAGCATCCGCTTAAAGTGGATCCCGCCAAAATTCCCGGATTAAAGCCGGCATTCCGCCCCAACGGCACCATCACGCCGGCCGCCTCCTCCGCCAATGCCGACGGCGCCGCGGCGCTGATCCTCGCCAAGCGTTCGCTGGCCGATCGCGACGGCCTGCCGGTGCTGGCCGAGATCAAGGGCCACGCCACCCACAGCCAGGAGCCGCAATGGTTCACCACGGCGCCGATCCCGGCGATCCGCAAGCTGCTCGACAAGGTCGGCTGGAGCGCCGGCGACGTCGATCTGTTCGAGATCAATGAGGCCTTCGCAGTGGTGGCGATGGCGGCGCAGCGCGACCTCGGAATTCCCCGCGAAAAACTCAACATCAATGGCGGCGCCTGCGCGCTCGGTCATCCGATCGGCGCCACCGGCGCGCGGCTGATCGTGACGCTGCTGCATGCACTCGAAGCGCAGAACCTGAAGCGCGGCGTCGCCGCGCTCTGCATCGGCGGCGGCGAAGCCACCGCGATCGCGGTCGAGCGCGTCTCGCACTAGACAGAGCGTTTTCGAGCGAAGTGGATACCGGTTCGCGTGAAGAAACGCGTCAAAACAAGAATCTGGCCGGATGTCCTGAAATGAGGGAAGTATGGCATTTACGTCATACATCCCTCGGGGGCAGTATTTGCCTGACAGACTAACCTTCCCGTAGAATTTTCTGAGGCCCGATGATCTCGAACTGGCTGGCGGCCACCCTCACCCGCCGCAATATCCATTACGGCTGGGTGATGGTGGGCGTCACCTTCCTCACCGCGCTAATCGCTGCCGGCACGGTCGGTGCGCCCGGGGTGTTCATCGTGCCGCTGCAGAAGGAGTTCGGATGGAGCACGGCGGAGATCTCCTCCGCGCTCTCGATCCGTTTCATCCTGTTCGGATTGATGGCGCCATTCGCGGCTGCGCTGATGAATCGTTACGGATTGCGCAATGTGACCTTGGCGGCCCAGCTCATCGTGGTCTCTGGCCTGCTTGCCTCGCTCGCGATGACACAGGTCTGGCAGTTGGTGCTGCTGTGGGGTGTCGTGATCGGGATCGGCACCGGCATGACGGCGCTCGTATTGGGCGCGACGATCGCTGCGCGCTGGTTCGTCGCGCAGCGCGGCCTCGTCATCGGCATCATGACTGCGAGCGTCGCGACCGGCCAACTCGTCTTTCTGCCCCTGCTCGCGAGCCTCACTGAGCGCTTCGGCTGGCGGATTGCGCTGTCGCTGGTGTGCGTCGTGCTCGGCCTGTCCGCCTTCCTGGTGCTGCTCGTCATGCGCGACCGCCCGAGCGACGTCGGCCTCCGCCCGTTCGGCGACACCGGCAAGGAGCCGCTCCCCGCGCCGCCGCCAAGCAATGCACCGATCATGGCGGCGGCGCTTGGCACGCTGCGCGACGCCTCGAAGTCCCCGGTATTCTGGATCCTGTTCGCGACCTTCTTCATTTGCGGCGCCTCCACCAATGGCCTGGTCCAGGTGCACCGGATCCCGATGTGCCTCGATTTCGGCATTCCCCAGGTGCAGGCGGCGAGCCTGCTTGCCGCGATGGGCATTTTCGATTTCTTCGGCACCATCATCTCGGGCTGGCTGTCGGACCGCTACGACAACCGCTGGCTGTTGTTCTGGTATTACGGCTTGCGCGGGCTGTCGCTCATCTTCCTGCCGTTCACGGACTTCTCGTTCTACGGTCTGTCGCTGTTTGCGATGTTCTACGGGCTCGACTGGATCGCCACCGTGCCGCCAACCGTGCGCCTGACCGCGCAGAGTTTTGGTGCCGAGCGCGCCAATCTCGTATTCGGCTGGATCTTTGCCGGACATCAACTCGGCGCCGGTGCCGCCGCCTTTGGCGCCGGCCTGTCACGGACGGTGTACGAAAGCTACCTGCCCGCCTTCTTCATTGCCGGAGCACTCTGCCTCGTTGCAGCGTCGATCGCGCTGGCGATCAAGCGGCCGGCGCTGAAAGCGGCCGCGGCAGCCGCTTAGATCCCGTAGGGTGGGGCAATCGCACCGTGCCCACCATTCCTTGCACCGAACGTGGGTGGGGGGGACCCGGCGGGGTGCGCCCCCGCCGATGGGGGGTTGGTTGGAAATGGTGTCAGCGAACCCGGGTTGGGTGGGGTTTTTGGGGGGGAGGGGGGCGCGCGGGTCCCAGGGGATCGCAGCGCGACGACCCGGCCCCGGGCG
>NZ_JBVAPG010000028.1:0-64786 GCF_055413685.1 Bradyrhizobium sp. LeoA1Lang
AGCAACTGCGCCGGGCCGGCAAAGGCTACGTGCTCGGGGTCAGCAGCGCTCATGTGTTTCGATCCTGGGGCAAGCGACCGCCGGTCTCCGGTACGGCCGCAGACATCGCCCGGACGCGGCGCTCATCCGACTGGAAGCGCCTGTCGGCGGGAGCCGGAACCAAAGGACCGCGGCTGCACGATTGGTGTTATCTCGAACTGGCCGACCTCGAGGCCGAGCCATTCAACAGTGCAAATGATGGTTTGTGGACACGCGGCCTACTGATCCGTCGCCGCATCGCCGATGGTGACCTCGCCTTCTTCACCACCTGGTGCCCAGCGGGAACATCAATTGAAACGCTGGTCGCGGTCGAAGGCCATCGCTGGGCGATCGAGGACAGCTTTGAAACCGCGAAAAACGAGTTCGGGCTCGATCACAACGAAAGCAGATCCTGGCATGGCTGGCATCGCCACGTCTCCCTGGTGATGCTCGCCTTCGCCATGATGGCGGCAATCCGTCATCGCGCCAATCCGCTGCCGCCCAAAAAAACGAAACGCCGAACTCCGGCAAAAACCAATGCGTCGCCACGGCGTCATTGATCCGTTGGTCAATCCAGGAAGTCCGACGCATCGCCATCAGACTCGCTCGAAAGCGAATCCAACCCGCACACATCATCGCATGGTCACTTTGGCGTAGAGCTCACCAGGCCGCCGCCCAGCGCGCGCACTTCAAAACAAAAAGACAACTGTAATGCTAGTCCGCCGCAATAGCGGCGATGAAAAGCGCGCAGGCCGCCGTGGAGGCCACCGTCCGCACGTGATTCCAGAATGTCCATTCCTTGAGATACCGCGCCCATATCGAAGCTGCCTCAGTGCTAGCCGGATCGGCCGCGGCCAGCGCATTGTTGAGCGGCACGTTGAAGATCATCGTCACGACGAACATGCCGACGACGTAGAGCACCCCGCCGGCGAGCATCGCCGCCGCGCCGGGCTCGCCCAGGCGGAAGACCGCAAGGGCGGCGAGGATCGCGCTCACCAGCGTCGTGCCGAGGAAGAGCGGCATGAACGGCGAGCGGACGATGTCGACATTGATCGCATTCATGGCCGCGATGCCGGATGCCCGCTCGATGCGGCCGAGTGCCCTCATCACGAAGGTCGAGAACGCAAAATAGAGCCCGGCAAGCAGGCCACAGCCGATCGCCGCGAACCAGAGCAGGATCAGCACTACAATCTCGCCCACGGGCGACCTCGCTTCCGCTGGGTTGTGATTCGGCCCCCACCAAGCGCCCGTCGGCTCCGGCCTGGCCGCTTTTCCCACACTGGCACAGGTGCCGGGACGGAGCCACCTTACCGGCATTTCCAACGCGATTCGTATTGCAGGATTGCGCTTAGGCAAATTTTAAGCCGACACGCGTAGGTTGGCAGAGTGAGTTCAGTGGTCGAGAGTTTGTGAGTACGCCATGACAGAACCCCATCGCCCGAGGGTGAAATACGTCATCGGGCCTGACGGCAGTCCGCTAACCATTGCCGACTTGCCCGCGCCCGGTACAAAACGGTGGGTCATTCGCCGGAAGGCTGAAGTTGTTGCCGCAGTGCGCGGCGGTCTGCTCTCCCTGGAGGAAGCTTGCAGCCGCTACACGCTGACGGTCGACGAATTCCTTTCCTGGCAATTTTCCATCGATCAGCACGGCTTGGCCGGGCTGCGCACCACCCGGATCCAGCAATATCGACAGTAAGCCCTCGAAACCAATCGAATTTGATGAAAACCGGCCTCGCTTTGCGAAGCCGGTTTTTTTCATGTCCTACTTTCTGCCGCGGTTCTTAACCGTCGTTAACCGGATGGAAACCATACCCTAGGCAATAATTGCCCAGTCGGACCCTCCGAGGGCCGAATCCCCTGGGGGCGGTTGGTGCAAAGTCTGGTTGCTTTCCTGAAGGGCCTGGGCGCGGCCCGGTTGGCGGCGATGGTGGCGGTCACCGCCGCGCTCATCGGCTTCTTCGCCTTCGTCATCTTGCGCGTCACCACGCCGCAACTGACGACCCTGTTCACCGATTTGAGCGTCGAGGACTCCTCCGCGATCGTCAAGGAGCTCGAGCGGCAGGCGATCCCGTTCGAGCTGCGCAATGACGGCACCGTCATCATGGTGCCAAAGGACAAGGTCACGCGCCTGCGCATGAAGCTCGCCGAGGGCGGCATGCCCAAGGGCGGCGGCGTCGGCTACGAGATATTCGACAAGTCGGACGCGCTCGGCACCACGAGCTTCGTTCAGAACATCAACCATCTGCGCGCCCTGGAAGGCGAGCTCGCCCGCACCATCCGCGCCATCGACCGCATCCAGGCCGCCCGCGTGCACCTGGTGCTGCCGGAGCGGCCGCTGTTCTCGCGCGAGACGCCGGAGCCGTCCGCTTCCATCGTGGTGCGGGTGCGCGGCACCCTCGAACCGCAGCAGATCCGCGCCATCCGCCACGTGGTCGCCTCCGCCGTCAACGGGCTGAAGCCGCAGCGGGTCTCGATCGTCGACGAGGCCGGCCAATTGCTCGCCGACGGCGCCACCAGCGATGCCGACAACGCCGTCGGCGACGAGCGCCGCGCCGCCTTCGAGAAGCGGATGCGCAAGCAGGTCGAGGACATCGTGTCCTCCGTGGTCGGCCAGGGCCGCGCCCGCGTCCAGCTCTCCGCCGATTTCGACTACAACAAGATCACCCAGACCTCCGACAAGTTCGACCCCGAAGGGCGCGTGCTGCGCTCGAGCCAGACCCGGGAGGAATCCAGCCTCTCCGCCGACAATAGCGGCCAGGTCACGGTCAACAACGAGCTGCCCGGCAACCAGAACCAGGACAATGCCGCGCGCGCCCGCGACCAGAGCAAGAAGAGCGAGGAGACCAACAATTACGAGATCTCCCGCACCACCAAGACCGAGGTGACCGAAGCCGGCCGCGTCAACCGCATCTCGGTCGCCGTCCTCGTCGACGGCAGCTACGCCAAGAACGAAAAGGGCGAGATGGTCTACCAGGACCGTCCCAAGGAGCAGCTCGACCGCATCGCCGCCCTGGTGCGCTCGGCGATCGGTTTCGACCAGAAGCGCGGCGATCAGGTCGAGGTCGTCAACCTGCGCTTTGCCGAGGCGCCCTCGGTCGCCCCGCTCAACGAGCCCACCGGCCTCCTCGGCATGCTGCAGTTCACCAAGGACGACGTGATGTATGTGATCGAGCTCGGCGTGATGATGCTGCTCGGCCTGGTCGTGCTGTTCATGGTGATCCGCCCGCTCGTGAAGCGCATGCTGGCCAACGAGGTCGTACCCGGCCGCGCCGAGGCCTCGGTGCCCGCACTGGCCGACGCCAGCGCGCAGGCCGGCAGCGAAGGCGGACAGGGTCAGGCGCTCCTGACCGGCGGCGGCGCCGCGCACATGATAGACGTCGCCCAGATCCAGGGCCAGGTCCATGCCCAGGCCGTGAACCGCGTGGGCGAACTGGCCGAACGCAATCCGAACGAAACCGTCTCCATTGTTCGCCAATGGCTGACCGAGCCTGCGGAGACCTGAGATGGCCAGCGTCCCGCAAACCGCGAACGCCAACGACATCACAAGCGTCATATCGACGCTGTCGAGCCGTCAGGGCGACCGCCCGAAGAGCAAGCCGATCTCCGGCCCGAAGCGCGCGGCGATCCTGATGCTGGCGCTCGGCGAAAAATACGGCGGCAAGGTGTGGTCGTTGCTCGATGACGACGAGGTACGCGAACTGTCGATGGCGATGTCGACGCTGGGCACCGTGGAGGCCGACGTGGTCGAGGACCTCTTGCTCGAATTCGTCTCGCGGATGTCGGCCTCGGGCGCACTGATGGGCAATTTCGACGCCACCGAGCGGCTCTTACAGCAATATCTGCCGGCCGACCGCGTCTCCGGCATCATGGACGAGATCCGCGGGCCCGCGGGCCGCAACATGTGGGAGAAGCTCTCCAACGTCCAGGAAGAGGTGCTCGCCAATTACCTCAAGAATGAATATCCGCAGACCATCGCCGTGGTGCTGTCGAAGCTGAAGTCCGAGCACGCCGCGCGCGTGCTGGCGATCCTGCCCGAGGACATCGCGCTCGATGTCGTCGGCCGCATGCTGCGGATGGAGGCGGTGCAGAAGGAAGTGATCGAGCGCGTCGAGCAGACGCTGCGCACCGAGTTCATGTCGAACCTGTCACAGACCCGCCGCCGCGACGCCCATGAGGTGATGGCCGAGATCTTCAACAATTTCGACCGCCAGACCGAAACGCGCTTCATCACCTCGCTGGAAGAGGAAAACCGCGAATCCGCCGAACGCATCAAGGCGCTGATGTTCACCTTCGACGACCTGGTCAAGCTCGATTCCGGCTCGGCCCAGACGTTGATGCGCCATGTCGACAAGGAGAAGCTCGGCATCGCGCTGAAGAGTGCCAATGAGGAGGTCCGCAACTTCTTCCTGGGCAACATGTCCTCTCGCGCCGGCAAGATGCTGATGGATGACATGGCGGCGATGGGACCGGTGCGCCTGCGCGACGTCGACGAGGCGCAGGCGCTGCTCGTCAATCTCGCCAAGGATCTCGCCGCCAAGGGCGAGATCATGCTGACCAAGAATCGTGCCGACGACGAACTGGTGTACTGATGGCCGCGCCCGCAAAATTCCTGTTCGATACCGACTTCTCGGCGCCCGCCAAGTCGCGTGAGCGTGCCGCAACCGCCGCCGAGATCGCCCAGAAGGTCGCGGAAGCCGAGGCGCGCGCCTATCGCAACGGCTACGATGCCGCCCAGCGCGAGGCGAAGGTGGAGAGTGACCGCCGCGCCGCGCTCGCGCTGGAGGAGATCGGGCTTGCGATCAAGAACATCGCGTCACGCTTTTCCGGCATCGAAGCGCGGATGGAGACCGAAGCAGTCGACGTCGCGGTCTCGGTCGCGCGCAAATTGTGCGGCGAAATGATCGCGCGCGAACCGCTTGGCGAGATCACGGCGCTGGTCTCCGACTGCTTCTCGCATCTGGTCTCGACCCCTCACATCGTCGTCCGCATCAATGATGCGCTCTACGAGGGCGCGCGCGAAAAGATCGAGCGGCTGGCCACACAGAGCGGATTTCAGGGCCGCCTCGTGATCCTGGCCGAGCCGACAATCGCGACCGGCGACTGCAGGATCGAATGGGCCGACGGCGGCATCGTGCTGGAACGCGCGACGATCGAAGCCAAGATCAACGAACTTGTCGGACGCTACATGGCGTCCCGTGACCAACGGCCATGAGGATTGAGCCAAAGGATCGACGATGAGTGACACCGACACACATGTCCCGCTCCCCGACCTCAACTCGGCGGACGCGCCAAGGGACGACGATGTGGGCTATAACGAGGACGAACACGCTTCGCGCATCGCCTCCGACCTGGAAGCCGTCTTCGACGTGCCGGTGCAGGTCTCGGCCGTGCTCGGCCGCTCCAAGATGGATGTCGGCCAGCTCCTGAAGCTCGGCCCTGGCACCGTGCTCGAACTCGACCGCCGGGTCGGCGAAGCCATCGACATCTATGTCAACAACCGCCTGGTGGCGCGCGGCGAAGTGGTACTGGTCGAAGACAAGCTCGGCGTGACCATGACCGAAATCATCAAGGCAGAGCGTAGCTAGAGCATGATCCGGAAAAGTGGACACCGGTTTTCCGAAAAGATCATGCTCAAGTAGTCACTTTTAACGGATGCGCGCGCGACGGACGCGCGGGAGACAGGAGACACTCATGCGGCTTCTCATCGTCGGCACCCTGAGGGGGCAGCTCACGACCGCCACCAAGATCGCGATGGACAACGGCGCCTCCGTGACGCACGCGGAAGGCAACGAGCAGGCGATGGCGGTGTTGCGCAGCGGCAAGGGCGCCGACCTGCTGCTGGTCGATGTCGCCCTCGACATCCGCGACCTTGTGATGCGATTGGAAGCCGAGCACATCCACGTGCCGATCGTCGCCTGCGGCATCTCCAACGATGCCCGCGCCGCGGTGGCGGCGATCCGCGCCGGCGCCAAGGAATACATCCCGCTGCCGCCCGAGCCGGAGCTGATCGCCGCCGTGCTCGCCGCGGTCGCAAATGACTCCCGCGATCTCGTCTATCGCGACGAAGCCATGGGCCGGGTGATCAAGCTGGCGCAGCAGATCGCGGGCTCGGACGCCTCCGTGATGATCACCGGCGAGTCCGGCACCGGCAAGGAAGTGCTGGCGCGCTACGTCCATTCCCGCTCGACACGCGCCAAGCGTCCCTTCATCTCGATCAATTGCGCCGCGATCCCCGAGCATCTCCTGGAATCCGAATTGTTCGGTCACGAGAAGGGCGCGTTCACCGGCGCAATCGCTCGCCGCATCGGCAAGTTCGAGGAAGCGACCGGCGGCACGCTGTTGCTCGATGAAATCTCGGAAATGGACGTGCGGCTGCAATCGAAATTGCTGCGCGCGATCCAGGAGCGCGTGATCGACCGCGTCGGCGGTACCAAGCCGGTGCCGGTCGACATCCGTATCATCGCGACCTCGAACCGCAATCTCGCGGACGCCGTGCGCGCCGGCACCTTCCGCGAGGACCTCTTGTTCCGCCTCAATGTCGTCAACCTGAAGATCCCGCCGCTGCGCGACCGGCCGGCCGACATCCTCGAGCTGGCGCAGCATTTCGCGAAGAAATACGCCGAGGCCAATGGCGTGCCGGCGCGGCCGCTGTCGGCCGAGGCACGGCGGGTGCTGACCTCGAACCGCTGGCCAGGCAATGTCCGCGAACTCGAAAACACCATTCACCGTTCCGTGCTGATGGCGCAGGGCGACGAGATCGGCCCCGATGCCATCGTGACTCCGGACGGCGACCGCCTCGACCTCGCCAGGACCGCGCCGGCGGTCGCTCACGCCACCCTCGCCGCCGAGCAGGTGACGCGCGCGCTGGTCGGCCGCACCGTTGCCGACGTCGAGCGCGACCTGATCCTGGAGACGCTGAAGCACTGCCTCGGCAACCGCACCCATGCCGCCAACATCCTCGGCATTTCGATCCGCACGCTGCGCAACAAGCTCAACGAATATGCCGATGGCGGCGTGCCGATCCCGCCCGCTGGATCAGGCACGGCCGACTACCAGCGCCTGGCCACGGCGGGGTAGTCGTCATCACCGTCATTACGAGCGAAGCGAAGCAATCCATCGTGCCACACGCGGAGACATGGATTGCTTCGCTGCGCTCGCAATGACGGAGTGGATGCGACTGCGTTCGCATCGCAATGACGCCTGGAGCTACGAATAACTCGGCGCGTCGGGTTTTCGGAAAATGTGAATGGGGTCGCCGGGCGTAAAGTCACGTCCAGTGAAGGCGACATAGGCATAGAGCGCGAGATAGGCGATCGCGAGCGCACCGATGCCGTAGAAGACCCAGGTTGCAAGACGTTTCATCAAGCCCATGACACGCTTCGTTCCTTCCGGCAATAGAAAAGACCGACGCCTTCTATTGCGCGAGGAGACAAAACGCCACGGCTGGCAACATCGTTCCCGGAACAAGTAGCCCGGGTGAAGCGCAAGCGTAACCCGGGACCGCTCCCGATCGCCGACGCAAAGCCCCGGGTTGCGCGTTCCGCACCACCCGGGCTACGAGCTGATGTCAGCGCAGATGCACGCCGCGTGTGGGCACGCTGACGTCGGCCAGCTTGGCGGCATCCTCGTCCTGGTCGACGGCGACATAGCGGCCCTGCCAATAGGCGAGCGCCGCGGTGCGCGAGGAGACCTGCACATCGAGCACGCGTCCGATGACGATTGCGTGCGAGTGGCGCTCCAAGATGTCCTCGACCTCGCAATCGATCGCCGCCAGCGCGCCGACCAGAAGCGGCACGCCGGAGGCCCGCGTCGTCCATTGGGCGCCGGCAAAGCGCTCGGCGCCTTTCAGCCCGCCTTTGCCGGTGAAGCGCTCGGCGATCTCGACCTGGTCCGAGCTCAAGATGTTCACGCCGAAAACGCCGTGGCGCTTGACCAGCGGCCAGGACGATGCGGCGCGGTTCAGGCTCACGATCAGCGAGGCTGGCTCGACCGACAATGAGGAGACGGAGGTCACCGTCATCCCGGAGATGTCCTTGCCGCGCCCCGCCGTGATGACGCTGACCCCGCCGGTCAGATGGCGCATGGCGCCGCGAAACTCGTCGGAGGTGACCACGGGATCGATCGCGATGTCGCGGACGGCGGGGTTCATGCGGGCCTCACAGATCGTCGGAACTGTCTTCGCTGCCTTCCAGCAGATTCTTCAGGATCGCGCCCTCGAGTGCCGCGAGTTCGGCCGAGCCGCGCTCGCGCGGGCGCGCGATGTCGACATTGAAATCGTGCGCGATGCGGCCGTTTTCAATGACCAGCACCCGGTCGGCCAGCGCCACCGCTTCCGAGACGTCATGCGTCACCAGGATCGCGCTAAAGCCTTGATCGCGCCAGACCCGCTCGAGCAGCCGCTGCATCGAGATCCGCGTCAGCGCGTCGAGCGCGCCGAGCGGCTCGTCGAACGCGAGCACCCGGGGCTGGCTGACCAGCGCGCGGGCCAGCGCGACGCGCTGTTTCTGGCCGCCCGAGAGCACCGAAGGCCATTGCCCGCGCTTGTCGCCGAGACCGACCTCGACCAGCGCCTTCTCGGCGCGCGCCTGCGCATTCGCGGACGACCGTTCGCGCCCGAGGCCGACTTCGACGTTCGACAGCACACGCGCCCATGGCAGGAGCCGCGGCTCCTGGAACATGACGCGGATATCCTCGGCGCGCGCCTGCTCGCCGAAACTGATGCTGCCGGCGGTCGCCTTCTCCAGCCCCGCGATCAGCCGGAGCAGCGTGCTCTTGCCACAGCCGCTGCGGCCGACGATCGCGACAGACTGGCCGGCGGGAATGTGCAGGTCGATGCCGCGCAGCACTTCATTGTCGCCGAAGGATTTGCGCAAGCCGCGGATGGTCAGCGACAGCCCGCGCGACGGCACGTCAGCAGAATGGCGAAATTGGCGCGCCTCTTCGACGAAATCCCCGCGCGCGACAGCCTCGGCCTCGAGCGGACGAAAACGAAGGACTTCCTGCATATTTTGTTCTCCATAGCGTTTTCGAGCGAAGTGGATACCGGTTCGCGTGAAGAAAACGCGTCAAAGTAAAGGGCTCAATGTTTCTGGAAGGCCGGGTGCCAGGACAGCGTCAGCCGCTCCAGCGCGCGCGATGCGCTGTCGGCAAGCTTGCCAAGCAGGGCGTAGATCAGGATCGAGAGCACGACGACATCGATCAGCATGAATTCGCGCGCCTGCATCGCCATGTAGCCGAGCCCCGAGGACGCCGCGATGGTCTCGGCCACGATCAAGGTCAGCCACATGATGCCGAGCGCAAAGCGCAGGCCCACGAAGATCGACGGCAGCGCACCAGGGAAGATCACCCGGCGGAACAATTCGCCGTCCGTCATGCCATAGATGCGGCCCATCTCGATCAGTTGCGGATCGACGGTGCGGATGCCGTGCAGCGTGTTGAGATAGATCGGGAAGAATACGCCGAGCGCCACCAGGAACAGTTTTGCCGACTCGTCGATCCCGAACCACAGGATGACCAGCGGGATCAGCGCCAAGTGCGGGATATTGCGCACCATCTGCAGCGTGGTGTCGGTCAGTTTCGCCGAGAGTTGCGACAGGCCGTTGGCGAGGCCGAAAGCAAAGCCGATGCCGGCGCCGATCAAAAAGCCGATGCTGGCGCGCCAGAAGCTGACCCAGATGTTGCGGATCAACTCACCTGATAACAGCAGCTTCCATCCCGCCAGCGCGACGTCGGTCGGCGCCGGCAGCACCCGCGCGGGCACAAAGCCGGTGACGCAGGCGAGCTGCCAGATCAGGATGATGGCGAGCGGCACGATCCAGGGGATCAGGCCGTCGGCGCGCGGCAATTTGGGCGCGCGGACACGCGGGAGGCTATCGATGAGGCTCATGATTCCGATACCTGCTTTTGCGGCCGATAGTCGTTGCCGATGGTCTCGCCGAACGGCCCGGTGTTGACGCGGATCGGCGTCACGTTGTCCGACCGCTCGAGCGCGAGCAGCGGGAACACAAGTTCGGCGAAGCGATAGGCTTCTTCGAGATGCGGGTAGCCCGACATGATGAAGGTATCGATGCCGAGATCCTGATACTCCTTGATCCGCGCCGCCACCGTCTGGGCATCGCCGACCAGTGCGGTGCCTGCGCCACCGCGCACGAGGCCAACGCCCGCCCACAGGTTAGGGCTGATCTCGAGCTTGTCGCGGCGGCCGCCATGCAGCTCTGCCATGCGCTGCTGACCGACCGAGTCCATGCGCGAGAAAATCTTCTGCGCCGCCGCCACCGTGTCGTCGGTGACGTACTGGATCAACTCGTCCGCGGTCTTCCAGGCTTCCGCATTGGTCTCGCGTACGATCACGTGCAGGCGGATGCCGAAGGAGATCTTCCGGCCGCGCTTGTCGGCAACCGCCTTCACGCGCGCGATCTTCTCCGCAACCTGCTCCGGCGGCTCGCCCCAGGTGAGATATTTGTCGACAGTATCCACCGCGACATCAATGCCGGCGTCCGAGGAACCACCGAAATAGAGCGGCGGCCGTGGCGATTGGACCGGCCGGAACAGCAGCCGCCCGTCCTCGATGCGGATGTGCTTGCCCTCGACATTAACGGTCTTGCCGGCGAGCAGGTCGCTATAGACGTTGAGGAACTCGCGCGTCACCTCGTAGCGCTCGTCGTGCGCCAGGAAGATACCATCGCCCTTGTTCTCGACGGGATCGCCGCCGGTGACGACGTTGATCAGGAGCCGTCCGTTCGACAGCCGGTCCAGCGTTGCAGTCATGCGGGCGGCGACGGCAGGCGACTGCAGGCCGGGCCGCACCGCCACCAGATAGCGCAGCCGCTCGGTCTGCGGCGCGACCGCGGAAGCGACCACCCAGGAGTCCTCGCAGCTTCGCCCGGTCGGCAACAGCACGCCGTAATAGCCGAGCTGATCGGCGGCCTGCGCGATCTGGCGCAGATAGTTGAAGTTCACCTCGCGTCCGCCGATGGAGGTGCCGAGATAACGGCCGTCGCCATGGGTCGGCAGGAACCAGAGGATGTTGGCGTTGGGTTGTTTAGTCACGATCCGGACCTCCGCGCGACGTCTGAAATCTTGATGGCTTTCGGCAACAGGCCGAGGGCAAAGAACGTGTCCGCCACCTGCTGCTGGTCGGCGATCACGGAATCGGTGAGCGGCTTGATGCCGTAGGACTGGCGCTTCAACGCAACCTCGACCACCGGCACCGAAAGGCCGATCGACGGCGCGAGCTGCTCTGCGACCGCATGGATGTCGCCCTTGGCCCAGTCATCGACCTCGCTCAATTGCGCGAGCACGAGATCGACGATCTTCGCATCGCTCTCCAGGAACTTCTTCGAGGAAAAGTAGAATTGGTAGTTCGAGACGATGCCGGTGCCGTCGGCGAGCGTGCGCGCGCCGGTCGCAGCTTCCGCCGCGGCCTGGAACGGATCCCAGATCACCCAGGCATCGACCGAACCGCGCTCGAAGGCCGCGCGCGCATCGGCGGGCGCGAGAAACACCGGCTCGATCTCGGAATATTTGACGCCGGCTTTCTCCAGGGCCTTCACCAGGAGATAGTGGACGTTCGAGCCCTTGTTCAGCGCGACCTTCTTGCCCTTGAGGTCGGCGACCGACTTCAGCGCGCTGTCCTTCGGCACCAGGATCGCCTCGCCTTTCGGCGCCGGCGGCTCATAGGCGACATATTGGATGGGCGCACCGGCCGCCTGCGCGAAGATCGGCGGTGCTTCGCCGGTGTTGCCGAAATCGATCGCGCCGACATTGAGCGCTTCGAGCAGCGGCGGGCCGGACGGGAATTCGGTCCAAACCACCTTGTAGCCGACCGCCTTCAGCTTCTCCTCGAGCGTGCCCTTGCTCTTGAGCAGGACCAGCTTGCCGTACTTCTGGAAGCCGATGCGGACGGTCTTCTCCTGTCCGTACGACGCACTGACGGCGGCGGCGACGATGCTGACTGATAGCACCGCGCTGGTGATCCAGCGTTGAATGATACGTCGCATAATGACCTCTGCGTGGAAATGAACTCAGCTCTGGGGATTGCGCCAGACGATGTCGCGGATCGCGATCTCTTTCGGGATCAGCCCGAGCTTGAAGAAGCGGTCGGCCACGCCCTGCTGGGTCGCAACGATATCGTCGGTGACGGGTCCGATCCTGAACGCGGCCCGATTGGCGGCGATGGTCTGGATATCCAGCGGGATTCCGGTGACGGTGCTCAGCGATTTCGCGACCTCGTCGCGGTGCGCCTCGGCCCAATTCGCCGTTGACGCGAGGACGTCGATAATCTGTTGCAGCACAGGTCCGTGATTCCTCGCGAAGTCACGGTTGGCGATGAAGAACGAGTTGGTCTTGGTGATCTCATGGGCGTTGACCAGGATGCGGCCGTTCTGCTTGGTCTCGCCGATCGCGAAATAAGGATCCCAGATCGCCCAGGCGTCGATGCTGCCATTGGCGAACGCCGGTCCCGCGTCGGGCGGCGTCAGATAGACCGGGGTGATGTCGCTATAAATGAGGCCGGCCTTTTCAAGCGTCTGCACCACGATGTTGTGGGCGCTGGAACCCTTGGTGAAGCCGAGGCGCCTGCCCTTGAGATCGGCGATCGTGCGGATGGCCGAATTCTGCGGCACCAGGATGCCCTGGCCGTTCGTAATGGGCTGGCCGGCGGCATAAACGATCGCCGCACCGGCAGCTTGCGCAAACACCGGCGGCGAGTCGCCGACCGCACCGAAATCGACGCTGCCGACGTTCATGGCTTCCATCATCGGCGGACCCGACGAGAACTCGACCCATTTCACCTCGATGCCGGCCGACTTGAAATGATCTTCCAAAGTCGCGCGCTGCCGCGCGATAACCAACACGCCGTTCTTCTGATAGCCGATACGAATTTCCTTCACCGCCGCTTCGGCCCGCGCGCGCAACGGCAGCGCAGCGACGGCTGCAGAGCCGAGCGACAACTTGAGGAACTCGCGGCGCTTCATCACAAAATTCTCCTGACGATCGAGCGCGTTATCGGCGCGCTATCACGCGACGTGAGGGAATGATGGGGGGCGCGAATGAGGCTGTCGAGGACCCCGAAAAAATAGCGATGCCCGCACTGCCATGCGGGCACCGGACGCGCGGTTTCTTTTAAGGCGCAGATTGTGCGTAGCGAAATATTTTCTTCACGAAATCATGATGCGAGCAGCAGCTCTCCGCTGTCATCGTCCGCGAAGGCGGACGATCCAGTAACCACCAGCGCCGGAGCATTGGCCGAGATGCCGCGGAGTACTGGATGCCCGCCGGAGCCTGTCATCGGGCGGCGCTTCGCGCCGACCCGTTGGCGGGCATGACGGGGGAGCTGCCTAGAATCTCGTCAGCCGCTCGCTGCTGCTGCTTTCTCCGCCTGCGAACCAGGGTTGATCGACAGTTTGCCGTAACGATCCCTAAACGCTTCGGTGTCGATTTCCTCGAGCTTGATCTCGCCGCTCATCACGCCTTGCTTCCACGCATCGTGTTCGGGATCGTGCTGGAACTCCGGCATCACTTCCCTGGCGAACAATTCGAGCGATTCGCAGATGTGTTCATGCGTGTTCTTGCCGGCTTGATTGAGCAGGATCACCTGGTCGATGTGCGAGGTGCGGAAGCGGCGCAGCTTCTTGCGGATGGTTTCAGGCGATCCGATCAGACCGCCGCGCAATGCAGCTTCCTGCGCTTCCGGATTGTCGCGCTTCCACCTGTTGTACTCGTCCCACATGTTGACGGTGCCGGGCGCCGGCCGCTGCCGGTTCTGCGACGCGCCATAATAGCGCAGCGCGAACTGGAAGAAGGTGGCGCCGTCGGCGCGGGCGCGCGCCTCCTCGTCCGTCTTGGCGCACATGAAGAACGACACCAGCGCCATGTTCGGATTGATCCGGTAGTCGGCGAGCTTCTTCAGCCGCTTGGTGATCGCATTGTAATAGGCATGCACCTAGGCATGCGCCGCGTCCGCGCTGACGAACTGAAAGCCGAGCGCGCCGAAGCCGTGCTGCCCGGCGCGCTCGATGGTCGGCAATTGCGAGCACGCCATCCAGAGCGGCGGATGCGGCTTCTGCACCGGCTTCGGCACCACGTTGCGCAGGGGGATGTGGAAATATTTGCCGTGATGCTCGGTGCCGACCTTGGTGAACATCGGGAAGATCGCCGCGACAGCCTCTTCGAACACCTCCCGCTTGGTCTCCATGTCGCGGCCGAACGGCGTCAGTTCGGTGATCGAGGCGCTCTCGCCCATGCCGAATTCGCAACGGCCGTTACTGAGGAGATCGAGGACTGCCACCCGCTCGGCGACACGCGCGGGATGGTTGGTCGTGAGCTGCAGGATGCCGTGCCCGAGCCGGATGTTCCGGGTGCGCTGGCTTGCCGCAGCCAGGAACGATTCCGGCGCCGGCGAGTGCGAGTACTCCTCGAGGAAATGATGTTCCACGACCCAGGCATAGTCGTAGCCGAGCCGGTCGGCGGTCTCGAGCTGCGTCAATGCGTCCTGGTAGAGCTTGAGTTCGTCGCCCTCGTTCCATGGACGCGGCAGTTGCAGCTCGTAGAAGATGCCGAATTTCATGGCGTCGCTCCCGTACGTCTTGTTGTTTGCCTCAGTGTATTGCCGGGGCGCGCGAAGTCCAGCCTATGCCAATTCCGGATGGCGGAACATGCGCACTGCAACCAAACAGTAACCTTGCCGGTTGCCGCGCCGCCGAATCCGCTTCGCCCGTATACAATGTTGGCGCGCATTGATTTAGATCAGTGCTAAAATGTCCCGGTGACATTACTACATTAGGAAGGCAACGAGGCCTTCCCCCACACAATCTGAATTGAAGCGAGACGACGTATGTCGGCAACCAGCGACGATGCGAGCGCGAGGCCGCGCCGTAGGCGCATGGAGATCTTCGCGTTTCTTTTTCTTACGGCAATTGTGATGCCTGCTTTGGCCGTGGCCACGGTGGGCAGCTACGGCCTTGCTGTGTGGATCTATCAGATGATCGCGGGCCCGCCGGGCCCTCCCCCGCCACATTGATCAGCCGACCACTCAAGGAACAGCCGCCATGATTAGAGCTCAGACTACCATCGATCGCCGAGCGCTCATCACGGGCCGCGTCCTGCAAACCGACCCTGTCGTGCCGCCGCCCGGCGGCGAGATCGCCAGCATCCTCGTGCAGACCCGGCCTGACCGGCTCGATGCCACCGAAGCTGCGATCACGGCGCTGTGCGGCTGCGAGATTTACGGTCGCGATGAGAAGGGAAAGCTCGTGGTCGTCGTGGATGCGCCCGATGCGGGCTCGCTCGGCGCGACGCTCAACACGATTTCCGCACTGCCCAACGTCTATTCCGCCTCGCTCGTGTTCCACGCCGTCGATCCGGGTGCTGCCTGATGTCGCGCGATCGAAGGCCCCTCAACCAAAGGGAAGGAAACACCATGACCGCCCCCAAGCTGGATCGCCGTCAGGTCCTGAAACTGGAAGCCGCCGCGATGGCGGCGCTCGCCGGAGGCATGCCGGTTGCGGCAGGTGCCGCCAACCTCGTCACCGAGCGCGCCGACAGCGAACTGAAGTGGGACAAGGCGCCGTGCCGCTTCTGCGGCACCGGCTGCAGCGTGATGGTCGCGACCAAGGACAACCGCGTCGTCGCCACCCATGGCGACATCAAGTCGGAGGTCAACCGCGGCCTGAACTGCGTGAAGGGCTACTTCCTCTCCAAGATCATGTACGGCCATGATCGCCTGACCAAGCCGATGCTGCGCAAGAAGGGCGGCAAGTACGACAAGAACGGCGATTTCACCGAAGTGTCATGGGACGAGGCCTTCGATGTGATGGCGGAGAAGTTCAAGGCCGCGCTGAAGAAGCGCGGGCCTGATGGCATCGGCATGTTCGGCTCCGGCCAGTGGACGATCTTCGAAGGCTATGCGGCATCAAAGCTGTTCAAGGCCGGCTTCCGTTCAAACAACATCGATCCCAATGCGCGGCATTGCATGGCCTCCGCCGCCGTCGGCTTCATGCGCACCTTCGGCATCGACGAGCCGATGGGCTGCTATGACGACATCGAAGCCGCCGACGCCTTCGTGCTGTGGGGCTCGAACATGGCCGAGATGCACCCGATCCTGTGGACCCGGGTTGCCGACCGCCGCCTCTCCGCACCGCATGTGCGCGTCGCCGTGCTTTCCACCTTCGAGCACCGCTCGTTCGATCTCGCCGACATCGGCCTCGTGTTCAAGCCGCAGACCGATCTCTATCTGCTCAACGCGATCGCCAACCACATCGTCAAGACCGGGCGGGTGAACAAGGATTTCGTCAACAAGCACACGCTGTTCAAGCGCGGCCAGACCGATATCGGCTACGGCCTGCGGCCCGACCACCCGCTGGAGAAGAAGGCGACCGGCCGCGCCAAGGCCAACGATGCCCAGGACATGAGCTATGACGAATACGTCAAGTTCCTCTCCGACTACACGCTGGAGAAGGCGGCCGACATGGCTGGCGTCCCGCTCAACCGGCTGGAAGCACTCGCCGAGCTCTATGCCGATCCGAAGGTCAAGGTCACAAGCTTCTGGACCATGGGCTTCAACCAGCACACCCGCGGTGTCTGGTGCAACAACCTCGTCTACAACATCCACCTCCTGACCGGAAAAATCTCCGAACCCGGCAACAGCCCGTTCTCGCTGACCGGTCAGCCATCGGCCTGCGGCACCGCCCGCGAGGTCGGCACTTTCTCGCACCGCCTGCCGGCCGACATGGTCGTGACCAACAAGGAGCATCGCACGAAGGCTGAGCACATCTGGAAGCTTCCGGAAGGCACCATTCCCGACAAGCCCGGCTATCACGCCGTGCAGCAGAACCGGATGCTGAAGGACGGGCTGCTCAACGCCTACTGGATCCAGGTCAACAACAACCTGCAGGCCGCCGCCAACGGCAACGAGGAGACCTATCCCGGTTATCGCAACCCCGAGAATTTCATCGTGGTGTCGGACGCCTATCCGACCGTGACGGCGCTGGCCGCCGATCTCATCCTGCCGGCCGCGATGTGGGTCGAGAAGGAAGGCGCCTATGGCAATGCCGAACGCCGCACCCACACCTGGCACCAACTGGTCTCAGCGCCGGGCGAGGCGAGCTCGGACCTCTGGCAGCTCATGGAGTTCTCCAAGCGCTTCAAGGTCGAGGAAGTCTGGCCGGAAGACCTGATCGCGAAGATGCCGGAGTATCGCGGCAAGACGCTGTTCGACATCCTCTACCGCAACGGCCAGGTCGACAAGTTCCCGGTCACAGACATCGAGGCCGGCTACGCCAATGACGAGGCGAAGGCCTTCGGCTTCTATGTCCAGAAGGGCCTGTTCGAGGAATATGCCTCGTTCGGCCGCGGCCACGGCCACGACCTCGCGCCATACGACGTCTATCATCAGGTCCGCGGATTGCGCTGGCCGGTGGTCAACGGCCAGGAAACCCGCTGGCGTTTCCGCGAGGGGCTCGACCCCTATGTCCAGCAGGGCATGGGCGTGCAGTTCTACGGCTTCCCCGACGGCAAGGCGCGGATCTTCGCGCTGCCCTACGAGCCGCCGGCGGAATCGCCCGACAAGGACTTTCCGTTCTGGCTCTCGACCGGCCGCGTGCTGGAGCATTGGCACTCCGGTACCATGACCCGCCGCGTTCCCGAGCTCTACCGGGCATTCCCTGAAGCCGTCTGCTTCATGCATCCCGACGATGCCGCCGAGCTGAAGCTGCGCCGCGGCGATGAGGTCAAGGTGGAATCCCGCCGCGGTTTCATCCGCGTCCGGCTGGAGACCCGCGGCCGTGACAAGCCACCGCGCGGCCTGGTGTTCGTGCCCTGGTTCGATGAATCCAAGCTCATCAACAAGGTGACGCTGGACGCGACCGATCCGATTTCGCTGCAGACCGACTACAAGAAATGCGCCGTGCGCATCGAGAAGGTGACGACGACATGATTGGAAAGTCCGCTATCGTCGTTCTCGCCATCGCGCTCATCGCCGCTTCGAGCTCGCTGCTCGCGCAAGGCGTCACGTCCGGCCTGCGCGGTCCTACTCCGCTCAACGAGGAGGGACCGGCGCCGCCGATGACGCCGATGCGCAACACCGCGGAACGGGAAATCCGCAACTATCCGGAACAGCCGCCGGTGATCCCCCACTCGATCGACGGCTACCAGGTCGACATGAACGGCAACAAATGCCTGTCGTGCCATGCCCGCGCCCGCACCGGCGAATCGCAGGCGCCGATGGTGAGCATCACCCATTTCATGGACCGCGACGGCCAGTTCCTGGCCTCGGTATCGCCGCGCCGCTATTTCTGCACGGAGTGTCATGTCCCGCAGAACGTCACGACGCCGCCAGTGACCAATGATTTCGTCGACATCGACAGCATCCTGAACCCCCCAGCGCCGGGTGGCCGCCGATGAGTGACGTCGACAAGGCGCCTCGCCAAGGCTGGTTTGCGCGGGCGTGGAATTTTGTCCTCGAACTATGGAACGTACTGATCCGGCCGAGCTCGGTGTTCGGCCTCGGGGTGCTGGTGCTTGCCGGCTTCGTCGCCGGCGTGATCTTCTGGGGCGGCTTCAACACCGCGCTGGAACTGACCAACACCGAAAAATTCTGCACCGGCTGTCACGAGATGCGTGACAACGTCTTTGCCGAATTGAAGTCCACCATCCACTTCACCAACCGCTCCGGCGTGCGCGCGACCTGCCCGGACTGCCATGTCCCGCACAACTGGACCGACAAGATCGCCCGCAAGATGCAGGCCTCCAAGGAGGTCTGGGGCCATCTCTTCGGCAGCATCGACACCCGCGACAAGTTCGTCGACAACCGGCTCGAGCTCGCGCTGCATGAATGGGCGCGGTTCAAGGCCAATGATTCGCTCGAATGCCGCAACTGCCACAGCGCGCAATCGATGGACATCACCAAGCAGTCGCCGCGGGCGAGCGTGGCGCATCAGCGTTTCCTGTTCACGGGCGAGAAGACCTGTATCGATTGCCACAAGGGCATCGCCCACCATCTGCCGGACATGCGCGGCGTTCCCGGCTGGCAGTAGGTTTGGTATCCTGGGCGGCCAGCCGGCACCTTGCGCCGGCAGCCTGAATGGCTAGGTTGAGGGGCCGAGTCGGCGGGCGTCCCCGCCCGTCCTCTCCTCCGCCGAGACCCATGACCACCTTTACGCCGCATCAGGATTCCGCGCTGCAAGCCGTCGCCGACTGGCTCAAGGCAAAACCCGGCCGGAACGGCACGCCGCCGATCTTCCGCCTGTTCGGCTATGCCGGTACCGGCAAGACCACGCTGGCCCGCCACATCGCTGAAGGCGTCGACGGCGAGGTGAAGTTCGCGGCGTTCACCGGCAAGGCCGCGCTGGTGATGCGCAACAAGGGTTGCGAGAGCGCCTCCACGATTCATTCGCTGATCTACCGCGCCCGCGAATCCGGCGTCGAGCAGCCGACGTTCGAATTGTGGGACGACGCGCCGGCATCGAAAGCCAAGCTGATCGTGATCGACGAGTGCTCGATGGTGGACGCCGAGCTCGGCCGCGACCTGATGTCGTTCGACTGTCCGCTGCTCGTGCTCGGCGATCCCGCGCAGCTTCCGCCAATCCAGGGCGCCGGCTTCTTCACCAATGCCGAGCCCGACGCGATGCTGACCGAGGTGCACCGCCAGGCGCAGGACGATCCGATCGTGCGGATGTCGATGGACATCCGCGAGGGCCGCGAGCTCGAGATCGGCCGTCACGGCGAGAGCGAGGTGGTGGCGCGCAACGAGCTCGATCCGGCGCGCGTCATGAACGCCGACCAGGTGCTGGTCGGCCGCAACAACACCCGCCGCGCCTACAACATGCGGATGCGGCAACGGCAGAACATCGAGGACCCCTTGCCGGTCGCCGGCGACAAGCTGGTCTGCCTGCGCAACAACCGCAAGAAGGGCCTGTTCAATGGCGGCCTGTGGCGCGTGAAGGCGCGCGCGCAATCGAAATCCAAGATCATCACCATGCGCGTGATGCCGGACGAGGATTTCGGCCACAAGGTCACCAAGGTCTCCGTGCGCGGCGAATGCTTCGGCGGCGCGATCGAGACCATCCCCTGGGAACAGCGCAAGCCCTACGACGAGTTCGACTACGGCTATGTGCTCACCGTGCACAAGTCGCAGGGCTCACAATGGGACGACGTCGTGCTGTTCGACGAAAGCTTCGCGTTCCAGGACAGCCGCGCAAGGTGGCTGTACACCGGCATCACGCGGGCAGCGAAGCGGCTGAGCGTGGTGGTGTGAACTTTCTCCCTCGTCATTGCGAGCGAAGCGAAGCAATGACGGGGCTGGTTCACGGACTCGTGTCCCGCCACGCGTAACACCCCCGTCCCTGCCCCGTATCTTCGGCATCCAGGGGAAGACCGCCCGATTTCCGAAACCCTGCTTCCGTTCTAGACTGGCCCTGCCCTCCCATCCAAAGAGGAAACCATGTCCACTCGCCCGTTCCGCCGCCTGTCGCTCGGCGTTGCCGCCCTCGGCGCGCTGGCCATCGCCTCCCTCGCCGCGGCCCCCTCCCGCGCGGCTGAAGACGCCGTGATCATTCCTGCCCCGACGGCCGACGCCAAACCCACCGATGGCATTCAGACCGCGGTGCTCGCGGGCGGCTGCTTCTGGGGCGTGCAGGGCGTGTTCCAGCACACCGCCGGCGTTGTCAGCGCGGTTTCCGGCTATGCCGGCGGCAACAAGGCGACCGCCGACTACAACATGGTCTCGACCGGCACGACGGGGCATGCGGAATCGGTCGAGATCAAGTACGACCCGAAGCAGGTCTCCTACGGCAAGCTCCTGCAGATCTTCTTCTCGGTCGTGCATGACCCGACGCAATTGAACCGCCAGGGCCCGGACACCGGCACGCAATACCGCTCGGCGATCTTCGTCACCAACGACGATCAGAAGAAGGTGGCGGAGGCCTATATCGCCCAGCTCAATACGGCCAAGGTCTACAAGAAGCCGATCGTGACCAAGGTCGGTACGCTCCAGGGGTTCTATCCGGCCGAGGCCTATCACCAGGACTACCTGACGCTGCACCCCAACCAACCCTATATTGCGTATAACGACATCCCGAAGGTCGAGAACCTGAAGAAGATCTTCGCGGAGAACTACATCGAGAAGCCGACGCTGGTTGGCAACACCAAGGTCACGAATTGACGGAACAGCTCCGTCATTGCGAGGAGCGAAGCGACGAAGCAATCCATGTCTCCGCAAGCGGCGAGATGGATCGCTTCGCTCCGCTCGCAATGACGGCATAGTGAGAGGAGTTTTCATGTCCGACACCAAGACCCCAGACAAGGTCGTCAAGAGCGACGCCGAATGGCGCAAGGAATTGACGCCGATGCAATATGCGGTGCTGCGCGAGAAGGCGACCGAGCGTCCCTTCACCGGCGAATATGAGCACGACCACCGCAAGGGCACCTATGTCTGCGCCGGCTGCGGCCAGACCTTGTTCGAGTCCGATGCCAAGTTCGATTCCGGCTGCGGCTGGCCGAGCTTCACGCAGCCTGCGACGGAAAGCCATGTCGACGAGGAGACCGACCGTAGCCACGGCATGGTCCGCACCGAAGTCCTGTGCTCGAAATGCAGCGGCCATCTCGGCCACGTCTTCCCCGACGGCCCCGGCCCGACCGGCCTGCGCTACTGCATCAACTCGGCAGCGCTGAAGCTGCAGCCGAAGTAGCTCCATCTTCTCCCTCGCCCCGCTCTTGCGGGGTGAGGGGCTGCTTCCGCAATCACGGTGAGAGATACCCTCGCGGAGACTCCCCCTCACCCGGATCGCATCTTCGATGCGATCCGGCCTCTCCCCGCAAGCGGGGCGAGGCGGTCCGCTACGCCGCCAGCGCGCCGCGCTCCATCGCAAGCTCGGCCTCGAGGCTGGCAACATCCCGATAGATCGACGCCACCGCGAGCACGCGGCCGCCTCTCTTGTAGCGCACCACGCAGTCCTTTGCAGCGATATCGCCGTCGACGTCGATCTCGTCCCATTTCTCGGCGTGGCCGACATAGTTGACCGGCACGTCGTAATGCTGGCTCCAGAAGAACGGCACCGCGTCGAAGGCTTCGCGCTGACCCAGCATGTTGCGCGCGGCGGTCTGGCCCTGGCGCTCTGCCACCACCCAGTGTTCGACGCGGATGTTCTCACCGGAATGCGGATCCGGCCAGCGGGTGATGTCGCCCGCCGCATAAATGCCGGGGCTGCTCGTTTCCAGATAGGCATTCACGGTGACGCCGCGATCGATCGCAAGTCCTGCCTTTTCGGCCAGCGCGAGGCGCGGCCGCACGCCGACGCCGATCACGACGAGATCGGCCTCGAGCACGCCGCCACTCTGCAGGCTCGCACGCTTGCCGTCGATCGCGGTGACGGTATCGCCGAGATGAAAGACGACGCCGTGCTCTTCATGCAGGCTGCGGACGAAGTCGCCCATGGCGGGCCCGAGCACGCGCTCCATCGGCCGCTGCTCCAGCCCGACGACGTGGACCTCGATATCCCTCGCCCGTAACGAAGCCGCGACCTCGAGCCCGATGAAACTCGCGCCGATCACAACCGCGCGGCGCGCCCCGCTGGCGGAAGCGATGATCGCGCGGCAATCATCCAGCGAGCGCAAGAGATGGACATGCGGCTGGTCTGCGCCCGGAATCAGCAGACGCACCGGCTCCGCGCCGGTCGCCAATAGCAACCGGTCGTAGGGCAAGGCCTTGCCATCGGCGAGCACGACCTGGCGTGCGGCTGGCTCGATCGACGCAACCTTGGTCTTGAGCCGCAGATCGATCGCGGCGTCAGAATAGAAATCGTCCGGACGCAGCGGCAGCCAGTCCTCCGGCGCGCTGCCGGCAAGATAGTCCTTCGACAGGTTCGGCCGATCGACCGGCGCCGCCGCCTCGCCGCTCAGCATCACGATGCTGCCGCGATAATCCTGTCGTCGCAGCATCTCGGCGGCGACAAATCCCGCCGCGCCGCCACCCACGATCACGATGCGGGCGAGCGCATCGATCACGCCCTTCACGCGAGGCTTGGGCTGCTCGCGTTTCTCGCGGACGAAAATGCGCTCGCCTTCGTGCTCGACCTTCCACACCGCGAGCGCATTCAACGCCGGTGCGCGTGACGCCTCGCCGGTGCGCAGATCGAAACAGGCGTGATGCCAGGGACAGCGGACGCTCTCGCCGACGACGAGACCTTCCGCCAGCGGCCCGTGATAATGGCTGCAATGGGCGTCGATCGCGAAGACGTCCGATCCTGAGCGCACCAGCAGCACGTCTTCATCGCCGACATGGCCGAGCAGGCTGGCGCCGGAGAAGTCGGAGGGCGCCACGCCTTGCGACAGATCGGGACCGGAGGGTTGGGCTTGCTGGTCGGCCATGATTTCCTCCGTTCGGTTTGAAACTTGGTCCCGTTCGAAGCCTATCCCAGTGCCGCCTTCACCAGGCCGCT
Organism: Bradyrhizobium sp. LeoA1Lang; assembly: GCF_055413685.1. Classification (NCBI taxonomy): domain Bacteria; kingdom Pseudomonadati; phylum Pseudomonadota; class Alphaproteobacteria; order Hyphomicrobiales; family Nitrobacteraceae; genus Bradyrhizobium; species Bradyrhizobium sp. LeoA1Lang. The sequence goes on from NZ_JBVAPG010000028.1 coordinate 23,451, forward strand.
GGCCTTGGCGAAATCCATCTGCCCCGTGTACTTCGCCTTCAGCGCGCCGATCACTTTGCCCATGTCCTTGACGCCGGCAGCATTGGTCTCGGCGATCGCGGCCGACATCGCGGCTTTCACCTCATCCTCCGACATCTGCTTCGGCAAGTAAGCCGAGATCACCGCGATCTCCTCGCGCTCCTGCGCGGCAAGCTCGGCGCGGCCGCCCTTGTCGTAGAGTTCGACCGCTTCCTGGCGCTGCTTGATCATCTTCTGCAGCACGCCGAGCAATTCGGCATCCGAAAGCGGCGGCTTGCCCTGGCCGCGCGCGTCGATATCGGCGTTCTTGATGGTCGAATTGACCATGCGCAGCGTGGAGAGCTTGCGCTCCTCCTTCGCCTTCATGGCGTCCTTGACCGCGTTGTTGATGTCGTCGCGCAGCATGGCCTTATCCTTGAATGATCAAACCTTCCATCTAGGCCGTTCGTTCCGCGAGAACAACCTCAGTTCCTGAGCCATTCGACCAGCGCGTTCGCGGTCGCCTCTGGTTGTTCCGGCTGCGGCAGATGCCCGCAATCGGGCAGGATCACGAGCTTGGCGCCGGGAATGCCGTTCGCCATCTCAACCGACAGCGAATTCGGGATGGTGTAGTCCTCATCGCCCGTCAGCACCAAGGTCGGGCACTTGATCCAGGCCAGCGTCGGCCGCGAGTCGGGCCGGCTGATCACCGCGGTCTGCTGGCGGATGAACCCCTCGACCCCGACATCCTCGCCCATGTCGTGGACGAGCTGGCGCAGGCTCGCATCTTCGCGCCGCGACGGGTGCACGAAGCCGGGAAAGAGTTCATCCAACACGCCGCGGAAATCGCCGCTTTTGGCGCGGGCCATCATGCCGCGGCGGCGCTCGGAGGCCTCCGGCGTGTCGGGACGGGCCTGGGTGTTGATCAAGGCCAGCTTTGCCACCCGCTCCGGCGCCTGGCGCATGATCTCGAAGGCGATGTAGCCGCCCATCGAATGCCCGGCCAGCGCGAAGCGCGGCGGCGCTTCCGCCAGGATCCGGCGCGCGATCGCCCCCATATGGTCGTCGCGGATGTGGTTGGCGACCGTGACCGGCCCGAGCCGCCACAACGCCGGCACGACAGGGGCAAAGATCCGCGGCGAAGAAACCAGGCCCGGGACGAGCAGAATAGGCATCGTGTTGTCCATGCGGGCTCCGAAACGGGCAATTTGGGCGGGAAACGAGGTTATGGCGGGAACCCTAGCTTAAAACCCCGGAGCCGCCAGTCAAATAGGCGCAAAACCCGTGTGAAGGACGCCCTTTCGCTTTGACGCGGCAGGATGTGGGAACTATGTAAAGGGCTCATGACCACATCCGAAAACGCTTCAGCCTGGCCGGACCACAAACCGACCGCGCTCCTCGTGCTCGCCGATGGCACCGTGCTGGAAGGCTTTGGCCTCGGCGCGGAAGGCCAGGCCGTCGGCGAAGTCTGCTTCAACACCGCCATGACCGGCTATGAGGAGATTTTGACCGATCCCTCTTATGCCGGGCAGATCATCACCTTCACCTTCCCGCATATCGGCAACGTCGGCACCAACGACGAAGACATCGAGACGGTGAACATGGCGGCAACGCCGGGCGCGCGCGGGGTCATCCTCCGCACCGCGATATCGGATCCGTCGAACTACCGCGCCACCCGCCATCTCGATCAATGGCTGAAGGCGCGCGGCATCATCGGCCTCTCGGGCATCGACACCCGCGCACTCACGGCGCTGATCCGCGCCAAGGGCATGCCGAACGCCGTCATCGCGCATTCGAAAGAAGGCAGGTTCGACCTGCACGGCCTCAAGGAAGAAGCGCGGGAATGGCCCGGCCTCGAAGGCATGGACCTGGTGCCGATGGTGACCTCCGGCCAGCGCTTCACCTGGGACGAGACGCCCTGGGAATGGGACAAGGGCTACGGCCGGCAGACCAACCCTGAATTCAACGTGGTCGCGGTCGACTACGGCATCAAGCGCAACATCCTGCGCCTGCTCGCTGGCGTCGGCTGCAAGGTCACGGTGGTGCCGGCGACCACTTCAGCCGAAGACATTTTGGCGATGAACCCGGACGGCGTGTTCTTGAGCAACGGTCCGGGCGATCCCGCCGCGACCGGCAAATATGCCGTGCCTGTCATCCAGAGGGTGATCGAGTCGGGCACGCCGACCTTCGGCATCTGCCTGGGCCATCAGATGCTCGGGCTCGCGGTCGGCGCCAAGACCAGGAAGATGCATCAGGGCCATCACGGCGCCAACCATCCGGTGAAGGACGAGACCACCGGCAAGGTCGAGATCACCTCGATGAACCACGGTTTTGCCGTGGACCAGGCAACGCTGCCTGCGGGCGCAACGCAGACCCATATCTCGCTGTTCGACGGCTCCAATTGCGGCATCCAGCTCGACGGCAAGCCGGTATTCTCCGTGCAGTATCACCCGGAAGCCTCGCCGGGCCCACGCGACTCGCATTACCTGTTCAAGCGCTTCGCCGACCTGATGCGCGACAAGAAGCGCGCGTAGGAACGTAGGCGGCCGAAGCCGGGTTGTAGGGTGGGCAAAGCCAACGGGAGGCCGCCATGTCCGTCGTCAAGGCCGATGCAACGCCGCTCACGATCGTCTTCGAGGATGACGGCCTGGTGCCGAACAACCGCCTGCCATTCCTGGTCTACAAGGCGACCGTCGACGTCGACAGCGACGACCCGGAGAAGACCATCAAAGGATTGTTCGGCGCCAATGGCTGGGGCGCGATGTGGCGCAACGGCGTCTACGATTACCTGCACTATCATTCGACCGTGCACGAAGTGCTCGGCGTCTCACGAGGCAGCGCGCGCGTGCAATTCGGCGGCGAGCGCGGCAAAGTACTGCAGATATCCGCCGGCGACGTCGCGATCCTGCCCGCCGGCACCGGGCACCAATTGATTTCATCAAGCAATGATTTCTGCGTGGTCGGCGCCTATCCGCCGGGACCGCCGATGGAGATCACGCGGCCGACGCCTGAAAATCACGCCAAGGCGCTGAAGACGATCCCGCGTGTGACGGTACCCAGGACCGATCCTGTCATGGGCGAAGATGGCCCGCTGGTCAGATTGTGGAAGCGGTCCTGACCCGGCAGACGCCCACACCACTGAGCAGGCGTCACGCCACATTCCCTTCAACGTGATCCGTGCGGCATCCCGGGCCCTTGGGTTCACCGGTTCACCATGCTTGGATATGATGGATAGTTGAGTCCATGCGATTGATTGGCTGGAGGAATGGCTCATGTCCGACATCCCACACACCGTCGACCTCTCCGTGAAGCCCGAGGTCACCGCGTTCTTCGATCCGGCGACCAACACCGTCAGCTACGTGGTCAAGGACCCCGGCTCGAAGGCCTGCGCCGTGATCGATTCCGTGATGGACATCGATTACGCGGCCGGCCGCATCGCCTACCAATCCGCCGACAAGATCATCGATTTCATCACGCAAAACGGCCTCAAGCTGGAATGGCTGATCGAGACCCATGTTCATGCCGACCATTTGTCGGGCGCGCCCTATATCCAGGGCAGGCTCGGCGGCAAGATCGGCATCGGCGAAAAGATCACGGTCGTGCAGGAGACGTTCGGCAAGATCTTCAACGAAGGCACCGAATTCCAGCGCGACGGCAGCCAGTTCGACCGCCTGTTCAAGGACGGCGACACCTACGAGGTCGGAGCCATGAAGGCCTTCGCGCTCTATACGCCCGGCCATACGCCTGCCTGCATGACGCATGTGATCGGTGACGCGGCCTTCGTCGGCGACACCTTGTTCATGCCGGACGGCGGCTCGGCGCGCGCGGACTTCCCGGGCGGCAATGCCCGCGATCTCTACCGTTCGATCCAACGGATTCTGTCGCTGCCGAGCGAGACCCGCCTGTTCATGTGCCACGATTACGGCCCGAACGGCCGCGAGATCCGCTGGGAGACGACGGTCGCAGAGCAGCACGCCCACAACATCCACGTCCATGACGGGATCACCGAAGACGAGTTCGTGGCCACGCGCGAAGCGCGTGACCGGACGCTGCAGATGCCCAAGCTGATCATCCCCTCGCTGCAGATCAACATGAAGGCTGGCAAGCTTCCGGCGCCGGAAGCCGACGGCAAGCGATATCTGAAGGTGCCGCTCAACTTGTTATAACAAAACGGCAGCGGAGCCAGCCCCGCTGCCGTTCGCAATCTTTGTCGTCCCTCGAGACCGTGCCTTACGCCGCGTTGCTGCCTTCCTGGCGGCTGGCCTCGAACAGGAACCAGGTGCGGCGCTCGGTCTCGTCGATGAAGGTCTCGAGGATGCTGGCGGTGGCGGCGTCGCCATGCTCGTCGGCGAGGTTGCGCGCCTTCCGCATCGCAGCCGCGATATGCTTGTTGTCTTCCATCAATTCGCGCAGCATCTCGCGCGGCGGCACGTAATCCTCGTTGTTGTCCTTGATGGTCTGCAATTTGCTGACCTGGCTGATCGACTTCAACGTGCTGCCGCCGATCTTGCGCACCCGCTCGGCGAGTTGATCGGTGGTGGCGAAGATCGCGTCCGACTGCTCGTCCAGCATCAGATGATAATCGTGGAAATGCCGGCCACTGACGTGCCAGTGAAAATTCTTGGTCTTCAGGTAGAGCGCGAAGGCATCCGCCAGCAGCGTATTGAGCGCCGCTGAAACCTTCTGGACGGCCTCGTTGGGCAGATCGGTCGGCGTATCGAGGTCGGGGGAAATTTTGTCGGATTTTGGATCAGGCTTGGCTTTGCTCACGTTGAACCTTCCTGTTAGGACACCGGACACCGGCGGCCCGAACTCCTGGTCGCCGGCCCCTCTAACGCATCATACAGATGCCGGTTCCTATGCCGGAACCCCAAGTTTTTGCCGGGCCCCCGCCGATGGACGAATGGATCGATTATTACGATTCCACGCATACGATTTATGTCAGCAAGCTGCATCGCGACCTGCATTTCCAGATCATTGCGCGGGATATCATTGCCTATATTTCCTCGCCCGACGCCGTCGTGCTCGACTATGCCTGCGGCGAAGCGCTGTCCGCAGGCCAGGTCGCGGATGCCTGCGCCACGCTCTATCTCGCGGAGCCCGCGCCCGGCGTGCGCGGCCGGCTGATCGCGCGCTTTGCCCCCAACACCAAGATCCGGGTGCGCTCGCTGGAGGAGGTGCGGCAGATGGCCGAAGGCTCGGTCGATCTCGTCGTCATGAATTCGGTCGCGCAATATATGACGCCGGAAGAGCTGGATGCCGCATTCGCCGTCATTCGCCGCTTGCTCAAACCCTCCGGGCGCTTCGTGCTCGGCGATGTCCTGCGACCCGAAGTCGGCATGGGCAGGGACGTTCTCGCGCTCCTGGATTTCAGCGCCCGGCACGGCTTCCTCAGGGATGCCCTGCTCGGGCTGATCAGCACGGCGCTGTCGGACTATCGGCAATTGCGCACACGGATCGGCCTGGAGCGCTACGGCGAGGAGGAAATGCTGAAGAAGCTCGCGGCCGCCGGCTTCAAAGCCTCCCGCGCCCCCCGCAATATCGGCCACAATCCATGGCGGATGACGTTCGTCGCGCATGACGCCTACCCATGATCGTGCACGCAACCGTTAGGGTTAATCCGGGGTAAGCATGGCTAGCGCCTGCGAAATGGGCAATGATCGCCTCGGCCCGGTGGCGGAACGCGTCGACGCGGGAGCAGTGCATTGCTCTTTATCCTGGTTCAAATCCAGGCCGGGCCTCCAATCTTCTCGAAACATCCCGTAGCCCGCCTTGAGCGCCAGCCTAACCCGGGGCCGTTCGGGAACGCTGACGCAGGTGTCCCGGGTTGCGCGTTCCGCTCCACCCGGGCTACAGGCTGGCGACCCACGGCAAAATTGCCGGTTGACGGGGACTTTTTCGGGGTTTCACACGCCAAAAATCTGGTCTAAAGACCACCCGCGCGCGAGGGCACCCCTCACGCTGTGGCCATAGGGACGCGCGGTAGCGCGCCCTTTTTTTGTGCCGAAATTCCTGTTCCCGCGAGAGCTGATGCCCAAACGAACCGACATCTCCACCATCCTGATCATCGGCGCCGGTCCCATCGTGATCGGCCAGGCCTGCGAATTCGATTATTCCGGCACCCAGGCGGTGAAGACACTGAAGGAAGAGGGCTACCGCATCGTCCTGGTCAATTCCAATCCGGCGACGATCATGACCGATCCGGAGCTCGCGGACGCCACCTATATCGAGCCGATCACGCCCGAAATCGTTGCCAAGATCATCGAAAAGGAGCGCCATGTCGTTCCCGGCGGCTTTGCGCTGTTGCCGACCATGGGCGGCCAGACCGCACTGAACTGCGCGCTGTCATTGCGCAAACAGGGCACGCTGGAGAAATTCGACGTCGAGATGATCGGCGCCACGGCCGACGCCATCGACAAGGCCGAGGACCGCGGCCGCTTCCGCGAGGCGATGACCAAGATCGGGCTGGAGACGCCGCGGTCGACGCAGACCAAGACCCTGCCGGACGCGCTGCGCGCGCTCGACCATATCGGCCTGCCCGCCATCATCCGCCCGTCCTTCACCATGGGCGGCACCGGCGGCGGCATCGCCTACACCAAGGCGGAATTCATCGAGATCGTCGAGCGCGGCATCGACGCCTCCCCCACCGACGAAGTCCTGATCGAGGAAAGCGTCCTCGGCTGGAAGGAATTCGAGATGGAGGTGGTGCGCGACAGACACGACAACTGCATCATCATCTGCTCGATCGAGAACCTCGATCCGATGGGCGTGCACACCGGCGATTCCATCACGGTCGCGCCGGCGCTGACGCTGACGGACAAGGAATACCAGATCATGCGCGACGCCTCGCTCGCGGTGCTGCGCGAGATTGGGGTGGAGACCGGCGGCTCCAACGTGCAGTTCGGCATCAACCCCGCCGACGGCCGCATGGTCGTGATCGAGATGAACCCGCGCGTGTCGCGCTCTTCCGCGCTCGCCTCGAAGGCGACCGGCTTTCCGATCGCCAAGGTCGCTGCAAAACTCGCGGTCGGCTACACGCTGGACGAGATCGCCAACGACATCACCGGAGGCGCAACGCCGGCTTCGTTCGAGCCGACGATCGACTATGTCGTGACCAAGATCCCGCGCTTCGCGTTCGAGAAATTTCCGGGCGCCTCCCACACGCTGACCACCTCGATGAAATCGGTCGGCGAGGTCATGGCGATCGGCCGCACCTTCCAGGAGAGCCTGCAGAAGGCGCTGCGCGGACTGGAGACCGGACTGACCGGCCTCGATGAGATCGAGATCGAAGGTCTCGGACAGCACGACGACAAGAACGCGATCCGCGCCGCGCTCGGCACGCCGACGCCGAACCGCCTGCTGCAGGTGGCACAGGCGATGCGGCTGGGCTGGTCGGACGAAGAGATCTTCAATTCCTGCAAGATCGATCCCTGGTTCCTCACCGAGCTGCGCGGCATCGTCGAGATGGAAGCCAAGGTCCGCGCCCACGGCCTACCGCCGAATGGCTACGGCATGCGCATGCTGAAGGCGATGGGCTTTTCGGATGCGCGGCTCGCCGTGCTGGCCGAGACCACGGAAGCCGAGATCACCGCCAAGCGCCACGCGCTCGGCGTCCGCCCGGTGTTCAAGCGCATCGACACCTGCGCCGCCGAATTCGCCTCGCCCACGGCCTATATGTACTCGACCTATGAGGCGCCGTTCGCAGGTCTTGCGGCCGATGAGAGCGCGCCGTCGGACAAGAAGAAGGTCGTCATCCTCGGCGGCGGGCCGAACCGCATCGGCCAGGGCATCGAGTTCGACTATTGCTGCTGTCATGCCTGCTTCGCGCTCGACGATGCCGGTTACGAGACCATCATGGTCAACTGCAATCCGGAGACGGTGTCGACCGACTACGACACCGCCGACCGGCTCTATTTCGAGCCGCTCACGGCCGAGGACGTGCTCGAGATCATCGCGACCGAGCGCAAGAACGGCACGCTGCACGGCGTGATCGTGCAGTTCGGCGGCCAGACCCCGCTGAAGCTCGCGCGTGCGCTCGAGGCCGCGGAGGTGCCGATCCTCGGCACTTCGCCCGATGCGATCGATCTCGCCGAGGATCGCGACCGCTTCAAGCGCGTGCTCGACAAGCTCCGCCTGAAGCAGCCGAAGAATGGTATCGCCTATTCGGTCGAGCAGGCGCGCCTGGTGTCCGCCGACCTCGGCATGCCGCTCGTGGTGCGCCCGTCCTACGTGCTCGGCGGCCGCGCGATGCAGATCATCCGCGACGAGAACCAGCTCGCCGACTACCTGCTCGGAACGCTGCCCGAGCTGGTGCCGGGCGACGTCAAGGCGCGCTACCCGAACGACAAGACCGGGCAGATCAACACCGTGCTCGGCAAGAACCCGCTGCTGTTCGACCGCTATCTCTCCGATGCGACCGAGGTCGATGTCGACTGCCTCTGCGACGGCAAGGAAGTCTTCATCGTCGGCATCATGGAGCATATCGAGGAGGCCGGCATCCACTCCGGCGATTCCGCCTGTTCGCTGCCCCCGCATTCGCTCGATGCCAAGACGATCGAGGAGCTCGAGCGGCAGACCCGCGAGCTTGCGCTCGGCCTCGACGTGGTCGGGCTGATGAACGTGCAATATGCGATCAAGAACGGCGATATCTACGTGCTCGAGGTCAATCCGCGCGCCTCGCGCACGGTGCCCTTCGTTGCCAAGGTGATCGGCACGCCGGTCGCGAAGATCGCGGCGCGCATCATGGCCGGCGAGAAGCTCGCCGACTTCAATCTGAAGAAGAAGAAGCTCGAGCATGTCGGCGTGAAGGAATCGGTATTTCCCTTCGCACGCTTCCCCGGCGTCGACACCGTGCTCGGGCCGGAGATGCGCTCGACCGGCGAGGTCATGGGCATCGACCGCTCCTTCGAAGTCGCCTTTGCCAAGAGCCAGCTTGGCGGCGGCACGCGCGTACCGCGCAAGGGCACCGTGTTCGTCTCGGTGCGCGAGACCGACAAGGACCGCATCACCGACGCGGTCAGGCTGCTGCATGGGCTCGGCTTCAAGGTGATGGCAACGTCGGGCACCCAGCGCTTCCTCACCGACAGGGGCGTGCCGGCAGAGAAGGTGAACAAGGTGCTGGAGGGGCGGCCGCACATTGTCGACGCCATCACCAATGGCGACGTCCAGTTGGTGTTCAATACCACCGAGGGTCCACAGGCGCTCGCCGACAGCCGTTCTCTGCGGCGCGCTGCCCTCTTGCATAAAGTGCCGTATTACACCACTCTTTCAGGCGCTGTGGCGGCCGCCCAGGGCATCCGCGCCTACCGGGACGGGGACCTTGAGGTCCGGACGCTGCAGAGTTACTTTTCCGAGAACTGACCGTCAGCCTCGGCCCAATATTCGCTCCCAGGGCCCGCTAAACGGTTGGTAATGAAGCCGATACGGCTGGAACTCACCGCCCGTTTGGATGTTGTCTCGGCCCCTCAGGGGCCGCGAATCACTAAGCGGGCGGGCTGGCGTTTTGAGCCGTGATGGCCCGAGTCCAGCGCAATCGAAGCAACGCCTATCCGCGCGCCGCTGCGGTTCGCCCCGATTTGAAGGATGAGAGATGATGGTGGAAAAGGTTCCGATGACCGCGACCGGATATGCGGCTCTCACGGACGAATTGAAGCACCGCCAGTCGGTGGATCGTCCGCGAATCATCGAGCACATCGCCGAGGCGCGATCACATGGGGACCTCTCGGAAAACGCGGAATATCACGCCGCGAAGGAAGAGCAGTCCCATAACGAAGGCCGTATCGCGGAGCTTGAGGACAAGCTCGCGCGCGCCGACGTCATCGACATCACCAAGCTCTCGGGCGACACCATCAAATTCGGCGCCACCGTTACGCTGATCGATGAGGATACCGAAAAGAAAGCGGTGTGGCAGATCGTCGGCGAGGTCGAGGCCGACGCCAAGAAAGGCCGCATCTCCATCACCTCGCCGCTTGCGCGCGCGCTGATCGGCAAGACCAAGGGTACGACCGTGGAAGTGATGGCGCCCGGCGGCGCCAAGGCCTACGAGATCACCAAGGTCGAGTGGCGCTAGATCTATTCCATTTCAAATGTGCAAGAGAGCCGCGTTTATCGACGCGGCTTTTTTGTTGCCGTAGCCCGGGTGGAGCCAACGGGTCGCGCGCGCCCCGTTGGCTCCGCCCGGGCTACGGGCTACAGACTACGGTTCACATCCCGTTAACAGGATTGTGAGTGGAACCGCTGTCGCATTTCCCTCGTCTGCGACACGTACACTTGATTATGCTTCATAACTATCGCGAGGGGACATTCTGGCAACGGCGCCAGTTTTTTGGTTCGACACAAGGAACTGCGCGCGCAGTTCTGCGTATCGAGCTGACCGGCTGTGGGCAGCGGCACTCCATCGCGAGACGACCATCGGCCGCGGACAATGCCCGCGGTCATCCACCAGAGGGGGCAGAACATGGACCAGATTTTCTCGAAATGGCAGCCGCTCGCGCTCAGCCTGTTTCGCTTCGTCACCGGGCTATTGCTGTTTCAGTACGGCGTCGCCAAGATCTTCAAATATCCGGCGATCCCCTATTTCGCCGACATCCCGCCGCTGATCATGGTCGCCGGCCTCCTCGAGCTCGTGCTCGGCGCGCTACTGATGATCGGCCTGTTCACGCGGGTGTCCGCGTTCATCCTGTCGGGCGAGATGGCCTTCGCCTACTTCCTCGGGCACATGTTCAAGAACCCGGCCGCGCCGGTGTTTCTCCCGCTGCTCAACAATGGCACCGCAGCGATCCTGTTCTGCTTCGCCTGCCTCTATCTCGCAACCTCCGGCGGCGGCCCCATCAGCATCGACGCCGCAAGGAAGAAGTAGCCTCATTTTCGTAGCCCGGGTGGAGCGCCAGCGTAACCCGGGGGCCGCTCGTAAACACTGACGCAGGTGTCCCGGGTTGCGCGTTCCGCTCCACCCGGGCTACCGATCGCCATCGCCGCCTCACCCCGCCGCTTTCACATCCAGCGGCACGGCGGCCTCATATTTCGAATTATGCAGCACCAGCGATGTCCTGACATTGCGCACGTGAGGCGCAGCGGTGAGGTGGGTGACGAAGTTCTGGAACGTCGCCATGTCAGGGGCGACGCATTTCAGGATGAAATCCACCTCGCCCGACAGCATCCAGCATTCCCGCACCAAGGGTTCCTTGCGCACGAAATCCTCGAACGCGCGCAGATCCGCATCCGCCTGGCTCGACAGGTGCACCGCGGCAAACACCGTCACATCGAAGCCGAGCCGCTGGGGATCGAGCAATCCGCGATAGCCCAGGATATAGCCCGCTTCCTCCAGCGCCCTGACGCGGCGCAGGCAAGGCGGCGGCGAAATGCCGACGCGCTTGGCCAATTCCACATTTGTGATTCGGCCATCGGCCTGGATTTCGGCAAGAATTTTGAGATCAATCTCGTCAAGGTTCTTAGACACGCGGGTCTGGTTCCCAAGAGCTTGGAGGATTTGGTGGTTCTGACGGCAACTCTCATAGCCCAGTCGGCTCGACAGCCGCAATTTTATTGCGCGTGCAGTGCAGGATTTGATGCGGTTCCGGGGAAAAATCGCTGATATGGATTGCAATTCTTGCATAGCTACCCAGATATAATAGAGTTGGGTTTGACTCTGGCGGCGCCGCCGCGATGCCTTTCCAGGCGCTTTCCGCACAAGTCCTGACAAAATCGCCCTGAGAAGGGATTCGCCTATGCCTGCTCCTATCCATGCCAAGGTCGTCATCATCGGGTCCGGTCCGGCCGGCTACACCGCGGCGATCTACGCGGCGCGGGCGATGCTGGAGCCGGTGCTGATCCAGGGCATCCAGCCGGGCGGGCAGCTCACCATCACCACCGATGTCGAGAACTATCCGGGCTTCGCCGACGTGATCCAGGGCCCATGGCTCATGGAACAGATGGAGAAGCAGGCCGCGCATGTCGGCACCAAGATCGTCACCGATCTCGTCAACAAGCTTGACCTATCGCAGCGGCCGTTCCGCCTGACCTGCGACTCTGGCGATGTCTATCTCGCCGAGACCGTCGTGCTCGCCACCGGCGCGCAGGCCCGCTGGCTCGGGCTGCCGTCGGAAGAGACGTACAAGGGCTTCGGCGTTTCGGCCTGTGCAACCTGCGATGGCTTCTTCTATCGCGGCAAGAAGGTCGTCGTGGTCGGCGGCGGCAACACCGCGGTCGAGGAAGCGCTGTTCCTCACCAACTTCGCCTCGCAGGTCACCATCGTGCATCGCCGCGATCATTTCCGCGCCGAGCGCATCCTGCAGGATCGCCTGTTCAAGCATCCGAAGATCAAGGTGGTCTGGGACAGCGCCATTGACGAGATCCGCGGCGCCGAGAACCCGACCAAGGTCACCCATGTACGCTTGAAGAACATCAAGACCGGCGCACTGACCGAAGTGCCGGCCGACGGCGTCTTCATCGCCATCGGTCATGCGCCTGCGACAGATCTCGTCAAAGGCCAGATCAAACTCAAACCCTCCGGCTATGTCGAGGTGGCGCCCAATTCGACTGCGACCTCCGTGCCCGGGCTGTTTGCCGCCGGCGACGTGGCGGACGAAACCTATCGCCAGGCGGTGACGGCCGCCGGCCTCGGCTGCATGGCAGCGCTCGAGGCCGAACGCTTCCTGGCTTTGCGCGCGAGCGATCGCGCGGCGGCGGAATGATCATGGCTAGAACACGCGATGGATTTACGGACATGGACTGGGACAAGCTGAAGGTGTTTCACGCAGCGGCGGAAGCGGGAAGCTTCACGCATGCCGGCGAGCAGCTTGGCCTCTCGCAGTCGGCGGTCTCCAGGCAAGTCAGCGCGCTGGAGCAGGAGCTTTCGGTCTCGCTGTTTCACCGCCACGCTCGCGGCCTGATCCTCACCGAGCAGGGCGATCTGCTGTTCCGCACCGCCCATGACGTCTTCATGCAGTTGCAGGCGGCGCGGGCAAAGCTCACCGACAGCCGGGAGCGGCCGAGCGGCGACCTCAAGATCACGACGCCGCCGGCGCTCGGCATCAACTGGCTGATCCCGCGGCTCGACGAATTCACCCAGCTCTATCCGGACATCCGGATCTCGCTGATCGTGACCGACGAGGATCTCGATCTCTCGATGCGCGAAGCCGACGTCGCGATCCGCACCCGCAAGCCGACGCAGCCGGACCTGATCCAGCGCAAGCTGTTCTCGATCGGCTTCCACGCCTATTGCTCGCCGGAATACATCAAGCGCTTCGGCACGCCGCGCACGCTCGACGACCTCGACTCGCACCGCATCATCATGCTCGGCGATTCCCAGGTCCCGACGCATCTGCAGAACCGCGCCTGGCTGATCGATGCCGGCCGCAATGGCTCGGGTCCGCGCGAGCCCTACTTCAAGGTCAATAACATCCTGGGGTTGGTGCGCGCCTGTCAGCAGGGCCTCGGCATCGCTGCGCTGCCGGATTACCTGGTCGAGGAAGACAGCCGCCTGGTGCAGTTGTTCGGCGAGTCCGACTCGATCCAGCTCGACACCTACTTCGTCTATCCTGAAGAGCTGAAGACGGTGGCGCGCGTGCAGGTCTTCCGCGACTTCGTGGTCAGCAAGGCGCAGCGCTGGCCCTCGTAATCGGCTGTTTTCATAGAGGCCCCGGACTCCGCATGTCTGACATGCGGCTCGGACGGTTGCTGCATGGCACTGATGGGGATCATACTGCTCATGCGCTGAGCGGTCGCGCTACGCTTATGTCCCCCTCCTCCAGTGGTGCGGAAGCTCAGTAATCCCTCTTGGAAGGTGATTGTGTCGGCCTCACGTGGCCAATACCTTAAGCCGGGCTCGATCGAGCCCGGCTTCTTTTCGCCTTCTGCCCTCAACCGTGCATTGACAACCTCCGGCTGTCCCAGCAGTATCGCGACATGATCACGAATTCGTGCGCAGCTCTGTCGTCGAAAAAAGCTCCCCATGCGGGGAGCCGAGATCGACGCGCGCGATAGAGTTAAATCGACCGAACCGATCCCGAAGACCCCGCCGCCTGGACGGGGTTTTTTATTGGTCCCGTCTCCGGCGTTTCACGCACCCCAAGGAGAAGGACCATGACTGATCTATCCGACCCATTGCAGGGCCTGTGGCTGCCCCTGATCACGCCATTTCGCGACGGCAAGCTCGACGAGCCGTCGCTGCGCCGTCTGGTACGGCACTACGCGAGCGGCCCGGTCGACGGGTTGATCCTGGGCGCCACGTCAGGCGAAGGCATGTCACTCGACATCAGCGAGTTCGAACGGCTCGTGGCGCTGGTACGGGCGGAGATCAACGATATCAGGCGCTATTTGCCGATCTGTCTCGGCCTCTCCGGCGCCAGCACCGCCAAGATCAAGGATGTGCTGGACGAGACGGCGGCCTGGCCGATCGACTTCTACCTGATCGCGAGCCCCTACTACGTCAGGCCGTCGCAGCGCGGCCTGCTGCAGCATTTCACCGCGTTGGCCGACCACGCTTCGTGGCCGCTGTTGATCTACAACATCCCCTACCGGACCGCAGTCAACATCACCAACGAGACGCTGCTCGCGCTCGCCGAACATCCGAACATCGTCGGCATGAAGGATTGCTGCGCCGACCGCGCGCAATCGATCGACTTCCTGAAGCGGCGTCCTGCCGGCTTCCGCGTGCTCACGGGCGAGGACGCGCAATATTTCGACGCGCTCAGCGACGGCGCCGACGGCGCGATCCTGTTGTCCGCACATGTCGAGACGGACGCGTTCGCCTCGGTGCGATCGCTGCTGAAGCAGGGCAAGCGCGATGCCGCATTAGCAGCCTGGCAAGGCATTTCCGAGCTGACACGCCTGTTGTTCGTCGAACCGAGCCCGGCACCGACCAAGCATTGGCTGTGGCGCACGGGATTGATCGACAGCGCGGAAGTGCGGCTGCCGATGGTGGAGGTAAGCGCGGAGCTTGCAGCGCGCCTGGATCGCGAGATCGAACAGCGGGCAGCGGCTTCGCTCGCAAGCGCGTAGCCCTCTTCTCCTTCCCCCTGAAAGGGGGAAGGTCGGGATGGGGGTCAAGCCGCGGGCGCAGGTGCAAGTGGGGAGAGATGATCCCCACCCGGCTTGCGCTGACGCGCAAACCGACCTCCCCTTTTCAAGGGGAGGTGTAGGCGCGCCATCAATCCAGCTTCGCCCTTGCGAGCCTCAGTGCGTTGCCGATGACGCTGACGGAGGACAGCGCCATCGCGGCGGCGCCGATCATCGGCGACAGCAGGATGCCGAACACCGGATAGAGCACGCCGGCCGCGATCGGCACGCCGGCGGCGTTGTAGATGAACGCGAACATCAGGTTCTGGCGGATGTTGCGCATGGTCGCGACCGACAGCCGCCGCGCCCGCACCAGTCCGCGGAGATCGCCGGTGAGCAGCGTCACGCCGGCGCTCTCGATCGCGACGTCGGTGCCGCCGCCCATGGCGATGCCGACATCGGCGGCGGCCAGCGCCGGCGCGTCATTGACGCCGTCGCCGACCATCGCGACGTTGCGGCCCTCGCCGCGCAGCCGCTGCACCACCTCGCTCTTGCGCTCCGGCAACACGCCCGCCTCGACCTCGTCGATGCCGAGCCGTTTCGCCACCGCGCGCGCGGTGGTCGCATTGTCGCCGGTCAGCATCACGACGCGCAGGCCGTCGCCGCGCAACGCCGCCAGTGCGTCCCTGGCGGACGGCTTGATCGGATCGGCGATCGCGATCACACCGGCCGCACGCCCATCGACCGCGACATAGATCGCAGTCGCGCCGTCCTGCCGCGCGGTCTCCGCCGCCGCGTCTAACGCGCTGGTTGCGATCTTCAATTCGCCCATCAGCATGGCATTGCCGAGCGCGACCTGCTTGCCTTCGATCGTGCCGCTCGCGCCCTTGCCGGACGGCGAGGTGAAGCCGCTGACCTCGGCGAGCACAAGCTGGCGCTCCTTGGCGGCATTCAGGATCGCCAGCGCCAGCGGATGCTCGCTGCCGCGCTCGACGCTTGCCGCAAGGCGCAGCAGTTCGGTCTCGTCGAACTCCTTCGAGGCGATCACACCGACCACTTTCGGCTTGCCCTCGGTGAGCGTGCCGGTCTTGTCGAGCACCAGCGTGTCGATGCTCTCCATCCGCTCCAGCGCCTGCGCGTCGCGGATCAGGATGCCCGAATGCGCCCCGCGCCCGACGCCGACCATGATCGACATCGGCGTGGCGAGCCCGAGCGCGCAGGGGCAGGCGATGATCAGAACAGTGACGGCCGCGACCAGGCCGAAGGTGAAGCGCGGCTCGGGCCCGAACACCGCCCAGGCGGCGAAGGCCAGCACCGCGACCGCGATCACTGCGGGCACGAACCAGCCGGCGACGCGATCGGCGAGCCGCTGGATCGGCGCGCGCGACCGCTGCGCCTTCGCGACCATGTCGACGATCCGCGCCAGCATGGTGTCGCGGCCGATCTTCTCGGCGCGCATGACGAAGCCGCCGCTCTGGTTCACGGTGCCGCCGATCACGCGGTCGCCCTCGTTCTTGGAGACCGGCATCGATTCCCCAGTGACCATGGATTCGTCGAGCACGGCGCGGCCTTCGATGACGATACCGTCGACCGGCACCTTCTCGCCCGGACGCACGCGCAGGCGATCGTCGACCGCGATCGCCTCGATCGCGACGTCCTCGTCGCCATGCTCGGTGATGCGCCGCGCCGTCTTCGGCGCCAGCCCGAGCAGCGCGCGGATCGCGCCCGAAGTCTGCGCGCGCGCCCGCAACTCGAGCACCTGTCCGAGCAGCACCAATACCGTGATCACGGCAGCCGCTTCGAAATAGACCGCGACCTGGCCGTGCATGTCGCGGAAGGCCGGCGGGAACAGATGCGGCGCCAGCGTGCCGACCACGCTGTAGACATAGGCGACGCCGACGCCCATCGCGATCAGCGTGAACATGTTAAGATTGCGCGTCACGACCGACTGCCAGCCGCGCACGAAAAACGGCGCGCCGGCCCACAGCACCACCGGCGTCGCCAGCGCGAACGAGATCCAGTTCGCCCATCCCATCGGCACCAGTTCGATGCCGAAGGCGTGGCCAGCCATTTCGATCGCGAACACCGGCAGCGTCAGCACCAGCGCGATCCAGAACCGGCGCGTCATGTCGACGAGCTCCGGATCGGGCTTGTCGTCGAGCGTCACCTCTTCCGGTTCGAGCGCCATGCCGCAGATCGGGCAGGAGCCCGGTCCAACCTGCCTCACTTCCGGATGCATCGGGCAGGTGTAGATCGTGCCGGCCGGGGGCGCCGGCTCGCTCTCGCGGGGCTTCAGGAATTTCTCCGGCTCGGTCGCAAACCGTTCGCGGCAGCGCGCGCTGCAGAAGACGTAATCCTCGCCCTTGTGGCTGAAGCGATGCTTGGCGGTGGCCGGATCGACCTTCATGCCGCAGACGGGATCGGTCGCGAGCGCGCCGTTGTCTGCTGCGGCGCCATGCTTGCCGCCGCAGCAGCTAGCCACTGGGGCGCCGTGATGATGATGCGCGTGTCCCTCATGCGCGTGACCGTGACCTGCCTCTGCCATGGCGAATTCTTCCCGGCCGAACTCCGGCCCTTGAACTTGATACCCTACGGGGGTATATGAACCCTATGCGTGACGAGATCAAGAGTTCCTGCCTGAAACGGCTGAAACGAATCGAAGGCCAGATCCGCGGCCTCGCCAAGATGGTCGAGGACGACCGCTATTGCATTGACGTGGTGACCCAGATCGGCGCCGCACGCGCCGCGCTGCGGCGGGTCGAGGAGGAAGTCCTGCGCGACCATGTCGCCCATTGCGTCGAGCACGCGATCTCCTCCGGCGACAAGGCCGACCAGCGCCGCAAGATCGCCGAGTTGATGGATGTGATCGGCCGCGCTGATCGGTGATGCTCTCGCTTCCCCTCGAACAGCATGAATCGCGGCAGACCCCATCCCAGCCTTCCCCCTTTTAGGGGGAAGGAGCGCAGCGGGTCAGCGGCTGCGTGGTCACCCCTTGAAAAGGGAGGTCGGTTTGCGCGTCAGCACAAACCGGGTGGGGATCAACTCTCTCCACACGCGCAAAAAGAGGCCGCCGCGCAGTGGTTAATCCGCGGTAGCACCTGTGGTCAAATGCAAGCGAAACTGCGAGCGGAACCTTAAAAGGCTTCAGCTATCCATCGCCCCGCCAAAGAATATGGGGCGCATCGTGCACAAAGAATTTGATCCAGTTTCAGACCATCAAGGATTTACGACCGGCGACATCCTCTGGGCGCTCGGCATCTGGTCGGTGATCCTTACTTTATCACCAGTCATCATCTTCTACATGCTGATGGTGGCGTAAACGCCACCACGCACTCCGTCATTCCGGGGCATCGCGTAGCGATGAGCCCGGAATCTATTTATCCGCAGACCGCGTGGCGAAATGGATTCCGGGCTCGCGCCAAGAGGCGCGCCCCGGAATGACGGAGAGCGTTGGCCAGTCACAGACCCAACCACCAACAAAAACGCGCGGGGGGCCGCGCGCTTTTGTCAGTCTGGAAGGCCTGTCGTGATCAGGCCGCCTGCTTGTGCATCGCGCCGCTTGCCGATGCCGCGCCGCGGATCGCCTTGATCGAACGTTCGATCGCGGCCCACAGCCGGCCGATCTCGGCGGCCGCGCGCCCCTCGGCATCATATTCGCGGGCGCCTTCACCATGGCTCAGCGCCATCAACAGATCGGCGCGATTGGTGATCTGTCCGCTCCAAACCGGTGCACGGAATTTCGCCAGCGACTCGCGCGCGATCGTGACGATCGGGCTCTCCGCGCCATCGCGCTGAGCCGGCGCGCCGTTGATCACGACCGCATAGGGCTTGCGCGTTGAACGGCAGGTCTGGATCGTTTCCTGCACCGCATTGACGTCGAACACGCCAGGCCGCGCCGGAATGATCACCATGGTCGCATTCTTGATGGCATCGTCGACGACGGCCGACAGGTTCGGCGGCGTGTCGATGAACACCCACTCGATCCCGTCGCGCTTGGCCGCAGCCACGATGCCGCTCACGGAATTGACGGCGGCCTTGATCGGCGGTTCGTTGGTGCCGCGCAGCTTGTGCCACAGCGTCAGCGAGCCCTGCGGATCGGCGTCGATCAGCAGACAAGGCTTGGTCGATTTGTGTACATGGGCAGCCAGGTGAGCAGCCAGGGTGCTTTTGCCCGAGCCCCCCTTACGCGAAGCAAAAACAATCACGTTCATTACGTTGGCCTCCAGATTGACCCCAGGCCACGAAAATGAATCAGCGTGGTGATTCGCGAAAGCAGAAATTTGCGGACAATGCGGCGTGAGCTGCAATTTGCCGGAAAATGTTGTTGTTTGAGTCACACCTTGCGGTGCACACAACCAGCAATAGAAGCAAATGCGCGTTTTTTCAGCGAATCACGGCACGTTTTTTGCGCGCTGGCGCTCGGTCCACTTGCGCTCAACCCATCCGAGAGTCCGCGCGGTCGGCTTTTGTAACACTGGTACGTCTTGCGCGAACAAAAGGAGTCCAAGCGGCAGCATCCAGAGCCCGAGCACCGGCAGGAAGCTGAAGACGCCGCCGAGCATCAGCAGAACGGCAAGCGGCATCCGCGCATAGCGCGACGACGGCTTGCGCAGCCACCCGACAAACCTTGCGGGCCGCGGCGGCAGCTTGCCTTCGAACCAGGCAAAGTGCCGGTCTATTTCCATCCTGTAACGTTCGCTCACCGGATTCTCCTCTGGCGAGAAGATGTTGACGAGCGAAAACGCCGCAAGGCGTCAGTCTGTCGCGCGTGCAGGACTTGGACCAGTGCTCGTCCGACTCGCGTTGCTTCGCGGTTCGCGATGTCGCACCTTAATCCGCGGACCTTGCGCGACGCCTGCGCTCCCGTCGTTCCTCCGAGTCGGAACTGAAGAACACGCGGCACGGCGGCGAGAGCTGCGCCTTGTTGCGGGCCATGCAGGCGGTGATCATGTCGACGTCCGGAATGAACGCGCTGCAGAGTCGCATCGCATCGGGCGAGCAAGCCTGCTGCTGCTCGGGCGTATAAGCGGCGCCGGGTCGCGGCAACATCGCGACGATCACCGTCGCGGTCAACAGCAAACCGAACCTGTAATAAGTGGAGCCGACAATCGTCATTGTTCCCCTCGTCATCGATCTGCGGAAATAGTCGATGAAGGCTATTGGATTGGCAAGCCAAGGTGACGGGAACATCACAGCCGAAGCGCGGCACGGCGTCAGCAGCAAGATGGCCAGAACAAGGAAGGATGATGGCTTGATGGAGTGATACAGGTGCCGGGATTGTAGCGGATGGACTTAGCTGCTGATAACGCTGAAGAAATTCTCCCCAGCGATCCGGCGTTTGTATCGGGCTCGGGTGTTGCGCAAAAGCTTCATCGCATGGCGAGTTTATGCAGACTCGTTCACTTGCTTAGGGATCATCTCACGTCCCGACTTCGATGAGGACACGCTCAGGCGACAAGCCGATGTCAGACGACGACGATGCCAGAGTGTTTGGCCTTCTCTTCCGGTTCCACATGAATGGTGATCCGCCTGTCCTCATCCTCAGCCCGCAATGCCGCTTCGAGACGGTCGCATATCTGGTGCGCCTCCGACACCGTCATCCGCCCGGGAACGACGAGGTGGAACTCAATGAACGTGACACGCCCCGCGTGGCGCGTGCGAACATCGTGAGCTTCCAGCGCGCCGGCCGCATGGTCGGCAATCGTCCGTCGAATCGCGTTCAACGTTGCCTCGGGCACCGCTTCATCCAGCAGGCCTCCGGCGGACTCCTTGAGGACGCCCCAGCCGGACCACAGGATTGTCGCAGCGACGATCAGGGCAAGTGCAGGATCGAGAAACTCCCATTTCATGACGAACGCGAGCGCAAGTCCGACCAGTATGCCGACGGATGAGATGACATCGGTCAGGAGATGTCGGCCGTCCGCAACGAGCGCCGGCGAGCGCATGTGCCGTCCCCGGACGATCAACACCCAGGCCCAGGTGGCGTTGACGATGCTGGCGAGCCCGTTCACGAGCAGCCCCTCCGGCACAACAGCCAGTTTTCTCGGGTGCAGGAAGCCGTCATACGCCTCGCGCACGATCAGGAGTGCAGCGATGATGATCATCACGCCTTCCAACACCGCACTGAAGTATTCGATCTTGTGATGCCCGAACGGATGATTGGCGTCGGCGGGCTTTGCCGAGATGCGGACCGCCCATAGTGCAACAACGGCCGTTACAACGTTGACGATGCTTTCGAGCGCGTCGGAGTAGAGCGCAATGGACCCGGTCAGCCAATACGCCAGGTATTTCAAACCGAGCACCAAAACGCTGACGAGAATGCTTCCTATCGCAACGTTCAGTGGCTTGTTCATCGCTCGGATCGTGTTGAGTGGTGGGCCACGTGCTGTACCGAGGCGACGGCAGGCTTGCAACTTCAATCGCGGCTCTCAGACGCGAATGAATTTCAGTTGCGCCCGACACACGCGGAGTGCTGCGCCACCATCAGGACAAGTATGATCGGCGCTACAGGAAGCGGGAGTCGACCTCTCCTGGGACTAGACTAGTTCGAGTTCAGTGATTGATGTCGCGGAGCATCGGAGCGTCACATCAGACGGCTCGCTCCGCGCAGGCTGGTTTAAGGGGCTCTCAAGGGGTGAGAATTGAGCCTTTCGGTCGACGGTCTGTCATCCCGTTTCACCGGCTCGGTCTTCATCGGGTCCACCTTGTCGCACCAAACGCACTTGAGTTCTGTTCTCCCGTTCGCGCTTAGGACCGGGACCAATCTCCTGCCGCAATGCAAACACCGCGTAACCGGGTCCATCGCGTTTCTCCGTCCGGGGCCAACGCAGGAACGGTGCCCACGTTCCTACGTTGGTTGCCAAACCGGCATGCCTGGAGCCCCGCCTGACTGGGGAGCAGACGCGGCCTACAGCAGGCTGCCCGCGCCTTTCTCAATCATCAATCTCGTTAGTAGCTAGTGGCTTGTTACGAAGGCGATGACGGCCTCATCAAAGGCAGGAGCGTTTTCGCCGGGAACAGTGTGAGAGGCGTCGGGAATCGTTATGCGCCTTCGCTCGGGAAGGCACTTCTCCAAGTGGTCCACGATGCGATGAAAGAACTCGGGGCTCCGCTCACCATTCATCAGAAGCGTTGGCGCCGAAATGCGCTTTGCCATTTCACAGGTGAACACCGGACGTGGGCGGGAACTTATTGCGTCCGCAACGGCCGACGCCGCATTGTCGGACATCATTTTCCGATCGGCATCTGATCGTCGGTCGTAGGTGCCGGGTCCGCCAACCGCTTCCGCAAAGAGGCGCAGCCCTGCGTCGATATCGCCCTTTCGGAACGCTTCCTGTGTGGACGCGAATCGAGCGCCCCACTCTTTCAGTAGCTCTGCGCTCCCGGGCATCCCGGCGAGCAACCCCGCGGCCGGCGGTTCGTTGACGACCAGGGTTATCACCATCTCGGGATGATTGGATGCGAAGAACAGCGCGGCGTGTGCACCGGCAGAGTGCGCGACGATGTGCGCGCGTTTTATGCCGAGCTCAGCGAGGATGGCTGCCAGATCCTCGCCGTGAACGTCGGCCGCGGCATCAGGCAGGCCATCCTTGCTCGTTGCGTTGGGAAAATGGTTCCGTCGGCTATAGGCAATCACGCGATGGTTTTTTGAGAGCACCGGAAGGTGCCCATTCCAGAAACGATAATCCTGAAGCCCGCCATGCACGAGAACGATCGGATCGCCCTCGCCGGCCTCGACATAGGCGAATTTCGTGTCAGCCGCCGTTAGCTCTTTGACATTATCGGCAATGACTGGCGAGGAGAGCCCAACCGCGAGAGCGACGCCGGCGAGCGGCCCCTTGATTCCGAAGTGCATGACCGAACTCCAGCAGTTGAGGCAGAACACTATAGCGCTCCAACCGTGAATTTACCATGCATCGGTGTGTTGCATCTTTTGATCAACCAAGAGTTGGAAGCGGGCTAGGGTCGCATGATGGCGGACACCCCTGCTCCGCTACCGACGCGTCGCGCCCGTGACGGCTCAGCCGCGCGCCGACGCGTTCTCTACCGCCAGCAGATTTGCGTATTTCTTTTCGAAGTCCCAGATTTTCTGGAAGCCGATCATCTTCACGAAGTCCTGGAAGGCCCACATCGGAGTCTCGACCAACCTTCCCTCGGCGTGAGCCTCATAGACGCTTTGAAGCGCTTTTGCGGCCGCGAACAGTCCCGCGGTGGGGTAAATGGCAGCGCTGAAGCCGATCTCCTCAAGCTGCTTTTGAGGAAGTATCGGCGTTTTGCCGCCGTGCAGTTGGTTCGAGACCAGCGGCGCGTCGACTGAGGCACCGATCTTCTTCATCTCGTCCACGGATTCCGGTGCCTCGATAAAGATCGCATCCGCTCCGGCCTCGGCGTATGCCACCGCGCGGCGTATTGCTTCATCCAGCGATACTGCCGTTCTTGCGTCCGTTCGCGCCAGGATCAGGAATTCGTTCGAGGAACGCGCATCGCACGCCACCTTGATCTTGTCCACCATCTCTTCGGTCGAGATGATGTGACGATTGGGCGTGTGACCGCACTTCTTTGGAATCTGCTGATCCTCGATCTGGATCATCGCCACGCCGGCTTTCTCGTAACCGCGCACGGTATGATGCACGTTCAGCAGACCACCATAGCCGGTATCACCATCTGCAATGACTGGCTTATCCACGGCCTGAGCGATTGCGGTCGCCCGGTCGAGCATATCGGTATAGGTCGCAAGGCCGGCGTCCGGATATCCCAGATAGGATGCGACGGTCCCGAAGCCCGTCATGTACAGCACCTTCGCATTCGTCTGGGCCGCGATTTTTGCTGAAACCAGATCGAAAACGCCTGGTGCGGCAATGAACTCTCGCGCATGCAGCATTTCCCTGATCGTTTTCTTGGCCATGTTGATCTCCCATGCGGGCCGCTCGCGCTGATGCTTGGGGCGAGCTGGAACTGACAGCTCGAGCGCGATGCGCGCCACTTATTTCACGGATAATATCTATATTGAAATAGCTATATTAAAGTAGCCACTACCATCACGATGCCGTGCGCGTGTGAGCCCGCCCTCACACGAAATCTGCGGCTGTCGAAGTAGTTAGATGTTAGATGCAGGGCGGCACGGAATCGTTCCAGTCCGGCGTCAGACACGGCGCAATCGCAGCCTTGTGACACTGAAGATAGCTATACTATTATAGCTATATGAAAAGCCGAACTCCTCCTCGCCAAGTCACGACGTTCCGCAACCAGTTCATGAATCTCTCGCGCCGGCTGCGCCGCGAAGCACATGCTGACGACCGCTCCTGGGTACGGCTGCAGTTGCTTGGCGCCATTGAGCGGGCCGGGGACGCCGCCACGCCAACCATGCTCGGCGAATCCGAGAATATGCGATCGTCGAACCTTGCCGCCGCGCTTCGGGAGCTCAACGCGGAGGGACTGATCATCCGGATGCCCGACGCCGAGGACCGTCGTAAGGTGAGAGTCCGCTTAAGCCGAACCGGCCGAGAAGTGCTTCATAAGAATATCACCCGTCGTGAGCAGTGGCTCGCGGACGCGATCGAGCGATGCCTGACGAGGGAAGAACGTGCTTTGCTGTTCAAGGCAGGAGGGCTCCTAAATCGCGTTGCCTCATTCAGCGGGACCGATTCCGGAAAGTGAGGAAGCATCGTCTATCCCACCCGATCGGTATCCAGATTTTGTGCCCGCCCCAGCGGCGTCTTCCTTGGCAAAAGCTGTGCAGTAGGAACATCACGGTCAAAGCGCGGCGGCAGGAGGGAACCTGGAGGCTCCGGGAAGGTTGGCAAATCGGGCAGGATCCAGGAAGGGGAGACGAATGATCCGCCCAATATGCACCGCCTTGGCGGTCACTTGTTTATCTGCATCGGCATTCGCCGAAACTTGTGTTGCCTCTCGTTATGGCTACATCGGCAGCCGAACTGCATCAGGCGAGCGGATGGACCCAAACGCAATGACCGCAGCGCATCGTACCAGGCCATTCGGCTCTCAGGTCACAGTCACCTCACACTCAACCGGTCGAAGCGTCACCGTTCGGATCAACGACCGTGGTCCCTTCATAAAGCGACGCTGCATAGACTTATCCACCGGAGCCGCGCGTGCACTTGGGATGGCCGGGACCGCGTTGGTCTTACTCGAATGAGACGCGCGAAAGTTGAGTGGTAAGCCTCCGGCGCGGCCGCCTTCCCGGTTCGTGTTCGAGCGAGGATGGTTTGCTCATTAATTTGCAAGCAAGTGAGCAAACGTGACGACGGTTACGGTTCTGTCCGGAGCGGCGACGGCGGCGGACTATTGCCGAGAAGCTTCGGATCATCGAGGACAGTTTGGCGCCCGCAAGACGCGGCGGGAACGCCGCGGCGATCTCGCCGATCGCGCTGGAGGCAGTCAGGCGCATCGATGCTCTGTTTGAGATCGAGCGCGGCGTCAACGGCCTGAGCACCGAAGAACGCCTGCTGGTGCGGCGTGAACAAAGTGCCGCACTCGTGACGTCGTTGCAAGCCTGGCTGTGCGAGCAGCGTGGCCGCTTGTCGCGCTCGGCCTCAGTCGCCGAAAATTTCGGTCGGCCTGTCGGCTTGGGTCTGCCTCGAACGTCCTCGGGGCGGTTCCGTCGGACGAAGGAGACAAGCAATGAATGCAACAGCAGAACCGATGCCCAAGGTTGTAGCGGAGCGTGAGTGGCGCCAAGCGCTCGACACGATGCTTACCAAGGAGAAAGCCCTGACCCGCACCAGGGATGCGCTTGCCGCAGAACGTCGCCGACTGCCGATGACAAAGATCGAGAAGTCCTACGTCTTCGACGGCGCAGATGGGCGGGTGAGCCTATTGGATCTATTCGATGGCCGGCCGCAGCTTCTCCTCTACCACTTCATGTTCGCGCCGGGCGTGCACGGCTGGCCGTCTTCGGGCTGTCCCGGATGCTCGATGTTCGTGGACAACATCGGTCAATTCGCCGTACCGCACCTGAGCGCGCGCGGCGTATCCCTTGTACTGGTCTCGCTCGCGCCCTTCGCCAGCATCGAGGCCTATCGCAAGCGCATGTCCTGGCCGCACCGCTGGGTCTCGTCAGCGAACAACAGCTTCAATGTCGATCTGGGGATCACGACGCCGAGCGGCGAAGCCCATGGGCTCAGCGTCTTCTTGCGGCGGGGAGACCAGGTGTTCCGCACCTACTTCACCTCCCGACGCGGATGCGAGGCGCTCGGGAATGTCTGGGGTTTCCTGGACGCGACGCCCTACGGGCGCCAGGAGACGTGGGAGGATTCGCCCCCGGATTGGCCCAAGTCACACCCCTACGAATGGTGGCGCCGGCACGACGAATATGAGTCGTAAGAAATCCTTAGACTAACCCGGCGAAAAGCGATCACTCCGCGGCCCGGCCGGAGGGTTCCGTTGAGTATCATTTCGAGGTCAGCGCGCACTTGAACACGCATTGGCAGTCGTGCTCAGTTTCCTAATTCGCGTCGCTACCCAAATTGGAGGCGAACGAAGCGCAAATTGTTTGATTTGGCTGGTACAGTTGGGTGGGCTCGAACCACCGACCTCCTGTTCCACAGACAGGCGCTCTAACCAACTGAGCTACAACTGCATCCTCGGACGAGGCCGCGCAAAGGGGCCTCGCGAATGGGCCGGAAACTAGGTGCAACGCTCCGCTTTGGCAAGGCCGAACGCGGGACTTTCCAACTTCCGAATACCCCGTAGCCCGGATGAAGCGCAGCGCAATCCGGGTCTCTCCGAGCCAAACGCCGGTCCCGGATTACGCTTTCGCTCCATCCGGGCTACAGACCATTGCGGCCTCTTCAAAACAAAAGGCCCGGGCTCGGTTGCCCGGGCCTTTCTGTGATTTTGCCCCGATCAGGCGGCCGGCTTGTAATATTTCGAGGCGCTGGCCTTGATCGGCTCGGCGGTCTCGCTGGCGACCTTCTGGCTGAGCTCGGTCAGCTCCTTGGCTTGAGCGCCGAAGGTCTCGAAGGTCTTGCGGGTCTGCGCGGTCCACAGTTCCAGCGCCTCGGAGGGCGTCTTGGCGCCGAGCAGTTCCTGGGCGAAATCGAGCGCCGAGGTGGTGTTGGCCTTCACGAACTCCATCAGCTTGGCGGTATATTCGCTCGCGCCCTTGCTGGCGGTGGTGAACACCGCCTCGATGGTGCCGTTATGGGCCTCGGCGGCGTCCTTGAACTTGGCGTAGTTGTCGCGCGCCTGCGAAACGCCCTTTTCGGCGAACGCGCGCATCTGCTCGGGAACTTCGAACGGAATGATAGAAGCGGAAAACGGGTCAGTCGAACTGGTCATCGCATGCATCCTTCACAACGGGGTAAAGTCCGGTGACCCCATTGCGAACGCCGCGGCCCGCAAGGACCGAGAACGGTCGAATTGGATCACGCTGCCTAGTTCCTAGTTCACGGAATGCCCTGTCCCTGGGCAGGACAAGTAAAGCTCTTTATCATGTCAATTTTGTGCAACGCAACGTTAAATCAATGCGATGCCGCATTTGTCAGCCCAGGGTTTCCGATTGCCGCGCCAAACCTCATGATTTCGGCTTGATCGCGTCCATTGCGGCGCGGCTGACGATCTGGCCCATTTCGCTCGCCTGCTGCGCCAGCGTGCGCATCTGGGCCTGCACATATTCGCTGTGCAGCCGCATCACTTCGCTGACGTCCTTGGCCTTCACGAGGGATTCCGCATAGTCCAGCGACGCCTTGACGTTGTTTTCGGCGTAAGTGAGCGCCTTGCTCGAAATGTCCTTGGCGCCGGCGCGAACCGTGGCGCTGCGCTCCTCCAGCGAGCCCGCGGTCTCCTGTGCGCTGGCCAGAAACTTCTCGAAGGTCTTGCGGGCCTGCTCGAAGCTCGCCTCAGCCATCGATCGTACGTCCTTCGGAATCTCGAAACGGTCCCGCGCATCGTTGCTCATGGTCCACTCCTTTTCTCTGTCAGGCCTTTTTGGCCCTTTCCTCCCGTTCGGGTCGCATCAGCCTACCGTCAAAGAACCTCGCCCGAATGACGTAAGCTTTTTTTGCGATCGTGAACTTTTGACGCAGGTTTGCAAGGTACAACGCCAAACCGGGCTTGATCGTTCGGGCGAGTTAACGTTATCGCGGCTTTGGATCGTGGGTAGTTTGGCGAGGCCGTGGACCTGCCGCGTCGCACTTGCGATACTAACGGTCTGTTAAGGCTGTCATCGTTTGGCCGCCGATTTCTTTCAGCCATCGGCGAGCGAGAAGCGAAACCGTGCGGTCAAGTTGTCGCGATGAATAGTGCGGAATTCCAGTTGCAGGGCCTCGGCGATCCCAGGCTGGCTGTGCATGCAACGAGCCCCCTGCCCACATGGCTGTGGTCGATCGACGGCAAGCGGGTGTTGTGGGCTAATCCGGTCGGCGCGCAATCGTTCGGCGCCGGGAATGGCGCGGCACTTTTGGGGAAGGTATTTGGGCCGGCCGACCAGCATCGGCGGCAGATCGCGCAGCTCGCCGGCCGCCTGCCGCAAAACGGCGCCGTGCGGCTCGAGCGGCTGCGCGGCTTCGGCGCACAGCCCGGCATGCTCGCCACCTACGCCTGCTCGCGGCTCGAATTCGCCGACGGCCGGCATGCCGTCCTGATCGCCGCCGCCAGCGGCGCGATCAATCGCACGATGCCGCTGCTCGAAAGGCTCGCACGCCTGGTCCGGGGTGTCGATGTGCCGATGGCCGCGTTCGCGCGCGACGGCATGTTCATCGGCGCCAGCGACGCCGCCCGGGCCCTGCTCGGCTTCCGCAATCTCACCGAGGCCGGCCTAGATGCCGCGCGCGAAGACGCGCTCCGGCAGGGCCGGGTCGAAACCTCCTTCCGCATCGGCCACATGGTGCTGCAGCGCGTCGGCAGCGGCGCGGATGTCGGCCTCATCGCGCTGATGATGCCCGCGGTCGCAGAGACCGAGGCCGCGCCCTCTCCGGCGGAAACCGCGACCGGCCCGGCGGCCAGGCAACCATTTTACGAGCAGCCCGCGCTGTCAGGGGAAGCGCCCGCCGAATTCGCGCTGTTCGACGCGCTGGATATGGAACCCGAGGAAGCCGAGCCCTCGCCCTTTATCGAGCCGGTCGCCGACGAGCCGTCGGTGCCGGTCGCAACGCCCTTGTCCTACACGACGCCGGATGGACGCACGCCGGCCGGCGCGTCCGAAAAGACGCCGTCATGGCATGACGAGCCGCTGCCAAATACGCGCCGCTACCCGCTGCGCTTCATGTGGCAGATGGACCGCGAAGGCCGCTTCTCGCTCGGCTCGGACGAGTTCACCCGGCTGATCGGCGTGCAGGCGGCGGCCGGCTTCGGCCGGCTGTGGAGCGACATCGCCGACAGGTTCGGCCTCGATCCCGAAGGCCGGGTGATGAAGGCCTTTGCCACTGAGGATACCTGGAGCGGCATCACGCTGAACTGGCCGGTCGATGGCGGCGGCCGGCTAAGGATCGAATTGTCGGGCCTGGCCATCTTCGACAGCGCGCGCAATTTCGCCGGCTATCGCGGCTTTGGCGTCTGCCGCGATTTCGACGGTCTGGCGCGGCTGGAGGCGCTGCGCCGCTACGAATTTTTCAGTGGACCGCCGGCCCAGCCACTGTCCGCCGACACAATTCCGGCCGAGCCTGAGCCATTGGAAGTGCGAGAAGCGCCGCGGCCCGAGGTCTCATCCGGCGCGGCGCCGCCGACGGAGCCCACTGCGGCATCTGCAACCAGTGCGGAAGTGCCCGAGCCGAAAGCGTCCGAGATTTCACAACAGAGCGATTTGGAAACGATTTTGGATACGCCCAAGGACATCTCAACGGAAACGCCGGTCGAGGCGCCCGGCAACGTGCTGCCATTCCGTCCGCCCGGCGAACCGAAGCCGCCGTCGCTGACGCCGGTCGAGAACAACGCCTTCAACGAACTGGCGCGGCAATTATCGGCGCGGCTCGAAAGCCAGATCGCCGAAGCGTCGGCGCCATCGGCGACCGAAGAGCTGGTCGCCGAGGCACCGCCACCGCCTGTGGAAGCGCACGAACCAGCCTTCGAAGCGCCAATCGCGGAGCAGCCCCCGACTGCCGCGCCGGCGACTGCTGCGCCGGAATGGCTGAGCGAGCCCGAGCCGGCGCCGCGCGGCGAAGCCAGGCGCGACCGCGCGCTGCTCGACCTCATGCCGACCGGTGTCTTGATCTATCGGCTCGACCGGTTGCTCTATGCCAACCCCGCTTTCCTTAAGCGGATGGGATATGAGAGCGTGCGCGCGCTGGAGGATGCCGGCGGACTGGATGCGCTGTATGTCGAGCCCGGCGTTTCGGCCGCGAGCAGCACCTCCGACAGCGGCACGCCGGTGCGGATCGCAGCAGCCCCGCCGCATGGCGATGCCGGCCATGGAAGCGCAGAGGCGCACCTTCACACGATCTCCTGGGACGGCGATTCCGCGCTCGCCTTGATCTTCGCCGAGCGGCACGACGAGGGCGCGGCCATCGCAGCGGCGATGGCGGCGGAGCGGCTTCCGCCTGACGTAGCTCCGGGGACAGGACTGGCCGATGCCGAGGAGCTCGGCGCCATCCTCGACACCGCGGCCGAGGGCGTCGTGATGTTCGATGCCGAGGGCAACATCAATTCCTGCAACCGCAGCGCCGAGGCGCTGTTCGGCTATGACGGCGACGAGCTCGTGCAGCGCAACCTCGCCGATCTCTTTGCGCCCGAAAGCCAGCGCGTCATGCTCGACTATCTCGAGAGCATCAAGGGCGAAGGCGTCGCAAGCCTGCTCGACCACGGCCGCGAGGGGCTCGGGCGCGTGCGCCAGGGCGGCCTCGTGCCGCTGTCGATCACCATGGGCCGCACCCGCGCCGACGGGCCGAACTTCTTTGCGGTGTTCCGCGATCTGTCGCAGGCCAAGAAGAGCGAGAGCGAGTTGCGCGAGGCCAGGCGCCTCGCCGAGCGCGCGGCGATCGCGAAGGCCGACATGCTGGCGCGGATCAGCCACGAAGTGCGCACACCGCTGAATGCCATCATCGGCTTTGCCGAAGTGATGATCGGCGAGCGATTCGGCACGCTCGGCAACGAGCGCTATCTCGAATACATGAAGGATATCAGCGCCTCCGGCGAGCACGTGCTGGCGATCATCAACGATCTGCTCGACCTGTCGCGGATCGAGACCGGCAAGCTCGATCTCGCCCTCACCGACCAGAATCTGAATGAAATGGTCGAAAGCTGCGTCGCGGTGATGCAGCCGCAGGCCAACCGCGAACGCATCATCATTCGCACCTCGCTTGCGCATATGCTGCCGCCGGTGCTGGCAGATGCGCGCGCGCTGCGCCAGATCACGCTCAATTTGATCGGCAATTCGATCCACCTCGCCAATGCCGGCGGCCAGGTCATCGTCTCGACCGCGTTGTCCGATTTCGGCGAGGTGATGCTGCGTGTCCGCGACACCGGACAGAGCCTCAACGACAACGAGGTCGCCGCAGCCCTCGAGCCGTTCCGCACGCCGGCGCCGTCGGACCAGACCACCGAAGGCTCCGCCGTCAGCCTGTCGCTGACGAAGGCATTGGTCGAAGCCAACCGCGCCAGATTCCACATCAAGACCGG
This sequence comes from Bradyrhizobium sp. LeoA1Lang, assembly GCF_055413685.1. NCBI lineage: Bacteria > Pseudomonadati > Pseudomonadota > Alphaproteobacteria > Hyphomicrobiales > Nitrobacteraceae > Bradyrhizobium > Bradyrhizobium sp. LeoA1Lang. Next base: position 55,017 of record NZ_JBVAPG010000028.1, read on the forward strand.
GGGCCGCTCCGGCACCCTGATCGAAGTGGCGTTCCCCCACGCCACCGCGCGGGCGTGAGCACGATCCCGTAGCCCGGGTGAAGCCCAGCGCAACCCGGGACAGGTGCATCCGCGTTCGCGAGGCGGCCCTGGGTTACGCTGCGCTCCACCCGGGCCACGGCGCTGCGGGGATGTGTCGCGTTCGCGGGATGCGACACGGCACAATTATTGCTCGATTTTCCCGACGTGAATGCATCGGCGCCTGACGCGCCCAATTCCTGAGCAATTTGATTTCACCTCATCGATCCTGATCGAGGTCCCATGCGCTGCCTGGTCGTTGCCGATCTGCATTATTCATTGCCGCAGTTCGACTGGCTGCTCGCGGCCGCGCCGCAATTCGATCTGGTGGTCTTTGCCGGCGATGCGCTCGACATCTCATCGATCGTCGATTTCCGCGCCCAGATCGTCGTGGTGAAGAAATATCTTTCACTGCTCGCAGCGCGCACCCGCGTCATCCTCTGCTCCGGCAATCACGATCTCGACGAACGCAATCCGGACGGCGAGAAGATCGCGCGCTGGGTCTCTGACGCCAGGGAACTCGGGATCGCCGGCGACGGCGACAATCTGACCATCGGCGATACGCTGTTCACGGTGTGCCCGTGGTGGGACGGCCCAAAGGTGAAGGAGCGGCTCGACGCGCAACTTCGTAACGCCGCCGTCAACCGGCCCGCGAATTGGATCTGGGTGCATCACGCGCCGCCCGCAAACTCGCCGACGAGCTGGGGCGGCAAGCGCTTCTTCGGCGATGTCGAGCTGGTGCAATGGATCGAGCGCCATCAGCCGTCGATGGTGATATCAGGCCATGTGCACCAGTCGCCGTTCATTCCTGATGGCTCGTGGTTCGACCGATTAGGCGCGACCTGGGTGTTCAACACCGGCCGCCTCCCCGGTCGTCCGCCGACCTATATCGTACTTGATATCGACCAAGGCAGCGCGTTCTGGCTGGCGCCGGGCGAGGAGCAGACCATCGATCTCAACGCATCGCTGCAGCCGGCCGCGCGGATCGAGAACCCGCCGCCCTGGCTCACATCCTTGGGTCTGATTGCCGATCCGATCCTGGCGCGACCTGCATCGGCGGCAGGTTGATCATGCTCTGCAGGATCTCGCCGACCATCGCCAGATGCGTGCCATGGTCGGCATATTGGTGCATGAGATCGGCGAGATAGGTGGTGGCGACGTTGAGTCGTTGTGCGAGCAGCCGGGCCAGCAGCAGCGCCACTTCCGGCTGCTCGCGCAGGAAGGCCGCCGCATCATCGAATTCATAGACCAGCGAGTCGGATGCAGCGCGCACCGTTGCGGTGTGCGGCTGATCGAGCAGCACACTCATCTCACCGAGCACGGCGCCGGGCTCAGCGAGCACCGCGACCACGGCATCGCCCTTGATCACTTCCAGCCGCCCTTCGATCAGCACGAACAGATGCCCGGTCTTGCCGCCCTCATGGATGATGAGCGCGCCGGACGGCACCTGCCGCCGAACTGCCGCGCCGCAATAATCCAGGATCGCCCGCATCCGAACCCCACCTCCCGGAAGGAAGACTAGGCGCAGACTTCCCCGAGGGGAAACGCATTAGCTGGGCGCACTGCCCAAATTGTCGGCACTTCGGGGGACGCCGCAGGACGACGCATCAATCGATCCCCTTGCGCGCGGCATCGAGCGCGCCGGCCAAGAGTTCGAGCGCCTTCACGCGGCGCCGTCGTGCCAATCGCTCCTCGCCGACCTTTCGCTCATGCTCGCCGGCGATGAAGGCCTGGATGTCCGGCAACGGACGGATCGCGCCGCGGCTGCCCCATTGGCCGTCCGGCACCTCGGTCGGAAATACCCAGACGCGCGGCGCGACGTCTTCGAACGTACCGCCGTCCGCGCGCACGATAGCGTCGGTGATGTCTTTCACCAAGGCCTTGCGCGAAGCTTCGGTGTACTGCCCTTCCGGCACCGTCGGGACGATGCGGTAACGCGGCAACGCCGAGCGTTGGCCCGCGACGTAGACGGCGGCCGGCCGATGCAGAAACACGACCGTCACGCTTTGGGCGACCTCATTGGCAGGATCGAATCCTTCGTGTCCGATCAGGATATCGCCCAGTTCCTTGATCAGCCGCGCTTCGGCTTCGCTGTTCAATGCCCCTTCGGGAATGGTCACGTCGATCATCGGCATAAAGACCTCCTGTGCTCGTTCGCAAGCCGAGGTCTAGGTGCTGAGCGGTTCTGCCGACAGTGGCAGTATCGCCATCTTTCGAGGAAATTCGGACAGGCGCGGCTATGCAGCCGGCACAGCGCGGGCGTTGCGGCGCGCGAAACGGCGTTGATATTCGCGAGGTGAAAGCCCGGTTTCGCGTCTGAATAGGCGGCGGAAGGTGGAGAGATCGTTGTAGCCGACACGGGCGCTGACCGCATCGACGCTCAAGCCTTTGGTTTCGAGCAGCCGCTTTGCCACATCGACGCGCAGCGCTTGCAGGTACTGGAGCGGCGCCTCGCCGGTCGCGAGCTTGAAGCGGCGATTGAGCGTGCGCTCGCTGACCGCAAGATGCTGCGCGAGTTCGGCGAGGCTGAACCCATGTTGTAGTGACTTTTCCATCCAGCGTTGCGCCCGTGCCACCAGCGCGTCCGAATGCTGCGGCGCGCTCGGCATGCTGGCGTAGGAGGTCTGCGAGACGCGGTTTGACTCGATCAGCATCAACTTGCCGGTTTCGGCCGCCACTTCGAGGCCAGCAAATTTCTCAACCAGGCGAAGCGCCAGATTGAGCGACGTCGTCACCGCGGCGGAACAGACGATGCGGTTCTGCTCGGTCAGGATTTCCGAGACCCGGAGGTCCACTTCGGGGTAACGTTTGGCGAATGCCTTCGCCTTCGCCCAATGCGTCGTGGCAACGCCACCGTCGAGCAGGCCGGCCTCGGCGAGAATGAAACTGCCGGTACAGTAGGAGGCGAGCAGCGCCCCGCGCGCGTGCTGGCGGCGCAGCGCAGCAAGCAGCGGTTCGACAATGTCGATTCTTTCGAAGAAGCGCTCAATGTTGACAACGAAGGGTCCCGGCACGACCACCGCATCCGCGGCGGCACGTGCGCTGATCGGCCCGTCGACGTCGATGACCTGGCCCGAAGCGGTCTCGACCGGCTTGCCGTCCAGCGACTCGACCCGCCATTGCAGCAGCGGCGCTCTTGCCCCGCGATGGTGAGGCCGTTCTGCCCATACCGCATTGGCCGCGGTGAAGACGTCGATCGCCCCCGCCACGCCGGAGGCCAGGATGCCGTCATAGACCCAGATCCGGACGAGCGGCATGGTCCTGTCCGATTTTGCTCATGAGGGGGCGATACTGCCATCCCGCGTTCTGACGAACAAGCCGAACAACAAGGCCTGGAGGAAAATGCCCGGCCCCGACGACACTCCGCAGAGTCGTGGAATCCAAATTTGGAATCGCTCTAAGTCGTTACGCTGGAATCACTCTAAATCAGGCCGTTCGCGACATCGGGTCGCGGACATCTTGGCGTCGCCTGCGCTAGGCACTCCGGTACCGCGTGACATCCTGCCGGAGCAGCCTCATGATCAACTTTCGCGTCCTCGCCGCGTCAGCGGCGGTGCTGTGCCTGACCTTGCCCGCCGTCTCGACCGCATCGGCCGACAATGGCGAAGTCAACGTTTACACCTATCGCGAGACCAAGCTGATCCAGCCACTGTTCGATGCCTTCACCAAGGACACCGGCATCAAGGTCAATGTCGTCTCGGCGAGTTCTGGGCTGGAGCAGCGCATCAAGGCGGAGGGCGCCAACAGCCCGGCCGATGTGCTCTTGACGGTTGATATCGGCCGCATCGACGAAGCCGTCCAGACCGGCGTGACCCAGCCGATCAAGTCGGAAGTGATCGAGAAGACCGTCCCGGCACAATATCGCGATCCGGACGGGCATTGGGCCGGCATCTCCATGCGCGCACGCGTGATCTATGCCTCCAAGGACCGCGTCAAGCAGGACAAGATCACTTACGAAGAGCTCGCCGACCCCAAGTGGAAAGGCAAGATCTGCATCCGCTCCGGCCAGCACATCTACAACAACGCGCTGTTCGCGGCCTATGTCGCTAAGCACGGCGAGGCCAAGGCCGAGGAATGGCTGCGTGGCGTCAAGGCCAATCTCGCGCAGAAGCCGTCCGGCGGCGATCGCGAAGCCGCGCGCGACGTCGCCGCGGGCAAATGCGACATCGGCATCGGCAATACCTATTACTGGGCGCTGATGATGAACAACGATCCCGACAAGAAGCCGTGGGCGGAGGCGACCCGCGTCGTGCTGCCGACCTTCGAGGGCGGCGGCACCCACGTCAATCTTTCCGGCGTGCTACTCGCCAAGCATGCGCCCAACAAGGCCAACGCCGTGAAGCTGATCGAATGGCTCGCCGGCGAGCAGGCGCAGCAAATGTATGCCGACCAGAACTACGAATACCCGGTTCGTGCCGGCGTCGCCGTCAATCCCACCATTGCGGGCTACGGCACACTGAATGCCGACAGCCTGCCGATCTCGAAGATCGCCGCAAGCCGCAAGGCGGCGGCAACGCTGGTGGACAAGGTCGGCTTTGACAACTGACCTCTCCGCTTCGCCCCCTCTCCTGCCCGCTGGAGAGGGCCGGGGCGAGGGTGCTGCTGCGATTCACGCCGCCCGAAAAAAGAGAGCGCCCACTCGCGGGACGCGACGCGTCTACGCCGGCCGGATCGCCGCGGCAATCGCTGTGATGACGGCGGTCCTGGTCGCGGCTCCCGTCATCTCGATCGTGTCGCTTGCCATGCAGCCGGCGCCGGAAGTGTGGCACGACCTGATCAACTATGTGCTGCCGGCGGCGCTACTCGACACCGCGCTCCTGCTCGCCGGTGTCGGTGCGCTGACGCTTCTGCTCGGTGCCGGCACCGCGTGGCTGATCTCGCGCTATGATTTCCGCGGCCGCCGCACGCTGCTGTGGCTGATGCCGCTGCCGCTGGCGGTCCCGACCTATCTCGCCGCTTACGTCTACGCCGATTTGTTCGAGCCGCTCGGCCTCGTCCATCGCACGCTCGCGATCTGGCTGCCGCTGCGTGACGCTGTCGGCTGGCTGCCTAATCTCCGCTCCCTGCCCGGCGCGATTGTCGTGATCGGGCTGGTGCTCTACCCCTACGTCTATCTGTCGGCGCGGGCGATGTTCCAGTTTCAAACCGCCGAATTCGCCGAGGCCGCGAAGACGCTCGGCGCCGGCAAATGGACCGTGTTCTGGCGCGTGTCGCTGCCGATGGCGCGGCCGGCACTTGCGGTCGGCGTAGCGCTGGTATCGCTGGAGACATTGAACGATATCGGTGCCAGCGAATATCTCGGCATCCGCACGCTGACGGTCTCGATCTTCACGACCTGGCTCAACCGCGGCAGCCTCGCCGGCGCTTCGCAGCTCGCCTGCCTGATGCTCGCCATTGTCGCCGGCCTGGTCATCATGGAACGCTACGGCCGCCGCAACACCAATGCCGAGCTCGCCGCCGAAAGCCCACGGCTGATGCCGCGAACACCACTGGTGGGCGCCAAAGCCTGGTCGGTATTCGCAGCATGCCTGCTGCCGGTGCTGATCGGCTTTGTCGTGCCGCTACTCTATCTTATGCATCAAAGCATCAAGCGCGGGCTGCTCGCCAATTTCGACGCGTCGCTCTGGCGCCACGCGTTCCACTCGGTCGCGTTTGCCAGCCTGGCCACGCTGCTGGCGCTGCTGCTCGGGTTCTCCACCATCATCGCCCATCGCTGGCGGCCAAGTCCGTTGCAGCATGTCGCGATGAACATCTCGCAGGCCGGCTACGCGCTGCCCGGCCTCGTGATCGCGCTTGGCCTGCTCGCGCCGGTGCTTGCTGTCGACAATGGGCTGAACGCGCTCGCCGCGTGGACTGGGCAATCGCTGCCGGGATTGATCCTGATGGGCTCGGGCTCAGCCGTGGTGATGGCCTACGCGATCCGCTTCCTGGCGGTGCCGACCGGCTTGCTCAAGGCCGGCTTCGAGCAGATCCCACGCGACTACGACGAGAGCGCGCGTGCCGTCGGCGCCGGCCAGGCAACGATTCTGCACTGGATCCACCTGCCGCTCTTGAAGCCCGCACTGTTCGGCGCCGCCATCATCGTCCTCGTCGATTGCCTGAAGGAGCTTCCCGCAACGCTTCTGCTGCGGCCGCTGAATGTCGAAACGCTCTCGACCTCGATCTACCAATTCGCCAGCCGCGGCAGTTTCGAGGAAGGCGCACTCGCAGCCCTGCTCATCATCGCCGCCAGCATCGGCCCGGTGGCGTGGCTGACGCGCTTCTCCGACGTACCGAACGGGCCGGCGTAGGCGCAGGACGATCCGGGCAGCGTGAGGGCGCGACAGAGATCGAGCCTGTGGCCACCGCCCTATCATGGTAGTGCTGGCGCTGAGCCAAGCTTCCTCCGACCAAAAATCTCTAACATCTTCCGCTCGTTGCTCATCCTGCCGATGTCCGAGTGCATAGTCGATTTCGCGCAAACGCAGCCTCGGCTGGGACCGGGATCGACACCGCCCGGCAAGTGGCCATCGCGTTATGAGAAATGCTCATCTCGAAATGAACCAGTCCATAAGGGCGTGCCCACAATCCTGCGTCCGGACACTTCTCAAAAAAGTAGAAGCCATTTAAATACACAACCGATGACCCGAATCTGCACGGATCAGTCGCGGGGCACCGGTTCCGCCGAAGGCCAGGAGACCAACGTATGCACCAACACCTCCCGCTCGATGGATTTGATCCGCTTAGCGAAGCTGCATCAGCAGGGACTATCGAGCGAACCTTGTTCGAGGATGCGACAAAGCGGGTCGTACTGAATATTCTTCGCAGCTATACCGGCTACTATGACGTGTTCTCTGAAATCATTCAGAACTGTCTCGATGCCATCGACGAAAAGCGCTCGAAGGAGCAGAACTATCGTCCCAGGCTCACTATTTCTATCGACATCGCTGATCGTTCGATCCGTGTAATTGACAACGGCATCGGCATGACCCTGGAGCAATTCAAGTATTGCTTCCGCCCGAACGTCAGTTTCAAGCATCGGCGTCAAGGACGTGGTCACAAGGGAGTTGGCGCGACATTTCTGGCATACAACTACGATCACATCCGGTTGCAATCAAAGCGCGACGGACAAGCATTTTCCGCCACACTGTCCATGGGGCGTCATTGGGCCGAGGACGTCACTGGTAGCGTCCCCCGACCGACGTTCAAACAATCAGAATTCGACTGCCCGTCCCTCTCGTCTGAAAGCAGCGGCACCTGTATTGAAATTCAACTTGGTCCGCACCGGCCAAACCTACCTTGGCTTGGCGCAACCAGCGCCCAGCAATGGTACGACGTCTTGAGGCTCAAGACGCCTCTTGGTGGCATCTATCTGCATAGCCCTGATCGAGTTGTCGAGCTCGATGGAGATCTTGAGGTGCGGGACGTGGCTGGCACGACCACGCGCCACACTTTCAATCGCCCGGACTACTATTATCCTCACGACCTCCCAAACATCGACCGGATCAAGAGCGTGTCCGACATCGAGGGCCGAATAGCATCGCTTTCTGGAGATCCGTCTCAGCGCCTGCAGCGCCTTGGTGAAGAGTTCAAGCGTCTGGACGCGGTTTGGGAGTTATGGACAAACGATCAGATTGTAGAGCACCCAGTCCTTTCGCGAAATTTGACCGAGGAGCAGAAGGTGCTCGTCGGCAGGCACCGGATGTACATCTACGGCTGCTTTGTGAGCACCGCGAAAACTTGGTCGTCCTTTCAGCAAGAGTATCTAAAGGTCCGAAAATCGCCGCTCTTGCTTTCAGGCGGACTTCAAATGGCCTCTGATTTTATGATCCAGGGGGATCCAAGCGTCATCCCCCTCACCAGTTCCATCGGGTACCAAAACAACACTCACATCGTTTTGCACCTCATAGACGGCAACCCGGACATGGGGAGGAAGGTTTTCCAACCCGAAATCAAGGCCGTCGCGGACGAACTAAGTCGCCGCGTCGTCGACGTCTTTAAGAGCTACCTATCCTTGATGCGACCAGACACTGGTGCACCGAGCGCTCGCGCAGGGTCCGAGCTTTGGAACTACAAGTCTGCTCAAATCGCCCATCGAGAGAAAAATCCGTTGGATTTCATTTTCAACGGTCAGAAGCTCTCGATCGTCTCAACTCCGCAGAAGGAGCAGGATGTTATAGCTCTGTTCCACGAATTGTTGGGAGTTGGGCTGCTTCGGGGTTATCGAGTGCATTCAACCTCTGAGCATGAGCGGTACGATTCGATCGTCCGCGCGGCGTACGAGACAGAAGATCGCTACGCCGAGAACAATCAGCTTGGCATCGACCAGCGTGAGGTAGAGGGCGGAGAGGGAGAGCCCAAAATCCTCGAATACAAGGTCGACCTCGATGGGTTAGTTGCCGACTTTGAGAATGAGAAGAAGTTCTTGAAGGATGTCGATCTCCTCGTTTGTTGGACGATGGGGAACGACTACAAGGATTCTTTTACGCTGACGTCCTACCTCTGGGGCGAACAAGGCGCGGCGAGAGCATTCTTTGGGGCAACTCACGCGCTGTATCGTGAACGGGAGAGGGTTCTGGAGGTAATCTGCTTGAACGACCTTATTAACTTCGTTCAGGATCCTGTGGCGGTGGCCGGAGAGCAAAAGGTGAAATACGGAGCTTAATCGGACAAGGCCGCATCTGTTCACTAGCGCCTTTTGCTCTTGGGCAGACATCTGGAAGACAGCGCAAACGCTGTCGCTCAATCGAGCTTCGAGCGATGCTGAAGAGCAGAATGCAGACGTGGTCAAGCCAGCCGATCCCCGCCGCAACGTCGGGACCCGAGTACTACAGCGTAGCCTTTCAATACCTCGAAAGTCTTCTTTCCAAGGAACTTGAACAAGCTCTCCTGATAACCCCTCGGCAACAAAGGGCGGCAATCGTCCTTCGGCTTGTCCAGCCCCACACTGTTCTAAATGGACCTAGTATATGGCCGACAATTAGAAGAGCACTCGACGACATCGAGCATCAGATAGCGGAGCTAATTGCAAATCACTCGGTCGCATTTTGGATGCATCTGTATAGGCGCATTGGCCCCATGCTTCATCCCGAGCATGAGGATAAAACCGATCCGCGAACGGCTGCCTTGGTTCGAAAAATCGTGGAAGCCGCGATCTGCAAGTATGGCATTGCTGACTGCGCCCGAGAGTTCTGTTTATCGAGCGCCGTTAACATCAAGAAAATCTTGGGTGGCGTACTGATCTCGGCCATCAAAGAGACAGTTCCAAAGCCCCTCGCCGCCTTACGGGGCATGGAGCGTCACCTAGCGGCCGCGCCGCAGTGGGTCATCAAACAATTTACTCCAGAAGATTTTGTCGCGGTCTATCAAGTGGAAGGCCTCGCATACCAGTATTGGAGAGTAATGGCCTTGTTGCGCTCGCTCGGAAAGGGCGCCTCAGTCGAATTCTCGGCCGATGGAGAATGGACCTATCACACGACGGCGGAGTTCAATGATCTAATCATATCGATCGATGACCGCACCGAGAGGACTGCTTTTGACTACTCACTAATCGGCGTGTGGTTCGATCAGAAACAGAAAGTAGACAGAAACTCTCCGGTACTGTTAGGGTGCCGTCCGAAAAGCGGTTGGAATTGAAAGTGGCGTAGTCTCCGGGGTGATCAACCTCGAATCACCCGGCGTTGACGCGCCGGGCTGGAGACCACGCCATGACAAGCGTTACCACGAAGGCTTTA